>DATHAU010000144.1:0-8354 GCA_035296545.1 Microvirga sp. | reverse complement strand
GAGCCTCAAGCGGCATACTACCCCTGACGCCGAACTCCCGGCGGGAGCGAGCAAATTTGGCGGCGACCCGGATCTGCCCGCCCACATGCCCTGGCCCATGCGCCCACCTTTTCCGGATGCCGCAGAGCGCCAGCTCGCGCTACGGCAAGCGGCAGCCTATTGGGAAGGACGCGATGATGCGTGTCTCCGGCACGAGGCCGCGAAAATTCTGGCGACTGTGCCACTCGTGGGCGAACCCTTTCCCCTCGCCTTTATCTGCCAGCTCGACCTCACCTCCTTGAGCCAGCACGGGGCATTCTTCCATCCGTTGCTGCCCAAGCATGGCCGCCTCCTGGTGTTCCTGGATACGGTGTGCTGGAACGGCGGCGCCGCGTCCGACCGCGGCGCCATGCGGGTGATTTGGGATCAGTCTCCCAAAGAGCTGCTGACGCGCCGTGCGGCGCCCGATCCGATCATGCGCTGGTACGAAGACTTCGAGGCCCTGCGAGGAGCACCGAAATGGAATGATCGGACCTCGGCCAGCTTCTTCGAGGCGAAGCCGGTCTTTACCATCACTCATCGCTGGGATGACCGCTTTCCCGAGGGCCATCCCCGATATGAGGAATTCAGGGACAATTATAACAAGCTCCGGTTCTCTGCTCCGGATCGTGGCTTCGAGTGGCCTGGGTCGGGGACGGAATTCGGCGACCAGATCGGCGGCTGGCCGAGCCCACTTCAGCACCATCCGGAGGAGGCGGCGCAGCTTCACTTCCATGGATTTGAGGATGACACCCACTCGAGCGAAGAGAACGAGCTGCTGGAAGGGGCGACCCAGTGGCAGCTTGTCCTCAGTCTCACCCTCGAGCATTGGGCCGAGACACGTATCCTCTGCAATGGCAGACCGGACACTGAGCTTTATGTCCTGATGCGCGAGGAGGACCTGAAGGCGCGGCGGTTCGAGAATGCCTGGATGATCGAGCAATCCACCTGACGGGCTCAGCCTTCCACGTCGCCAGATCAAAAATAACATAAGTTAATCAACAGGAAGCATCACGCCAGCCGCCCACGAGGTCCGGGAACATTGCCGCGCGCCGGTCTTTTCCTTAGCGCGAGCCCCTGTTGACGCTCGCCCAAGCGAGGATCGTCATGCGTTTCATTCCCACCCGCATTCATGCCCTGATGGATTATCTCACCGGCATCGTCCTGATCGCGGCGCCGTTCGTGTTCCGCTTTGCCGACAACACCGCCGCCCAATGGGTGCCGATGCTGCTCGGCGCCGCCATTCTGGTCATGGCGCTGATGACCGATTTCGAGCTGTCCCTGGCGAACGTGATTCCCATGCCGTTGCATCTCGGCGTCGATGCGGCCGGGGGCCTGCTGCTGCTCGCCTCGCCCTGGCTGTTCGGCTTCGCCGACCGGGTGATGTGGCCGCACGTGATCATCGGCATCCTGGAGATCGGCGCCGCCCTGACCACGCGCACGGTTCGCGACACGGGGAACCTCGACACGCGGCGGACCTACAGCTGAGCGGCCCGGAACGCCGGGTGGTCCGGCCCCCGGCGCGGTCTACTTCTTCTTGTTCCGCCAGGGCGCATCCTGCTCCCAGTCGCCGGCCATGATGGAGCCGTAGGGCTCGATGGCGGCGAGGCCGGCTCCCTGCCGTCAGTCGTCTCCCGGCCTGGCGTTGCGCCCCTTCTTGATCTCCGAGCGGCGTCCCTTGGCCTCCAGCCTGCGGTGCTTGGAGGCGAGGGTCGGCCGGGTGGGGCGCCGGGGCTTCGGCCGTTCCGTCGCCTGGCGGATCAGGGCGATCAGGCGCTCCAGGGCGTCCTCCCGGTTGCGCTCCTGGGTGCGGAAGCGCTGGGCGGTGATGATCAGCACGCCGTCGTTGGTGAGCCGCCGCCCGGCGAGCCGCTCCAGGCGCTCCTTCACATGGTCGGGCAGCGACGGCGAATGGCGCACGTCGAAGCGCAGCTGCACCGCGGACTCGACCTTGTTGACGTTCTGGCCGCCCGGTCCCGACGCGCGGATGAAGCTCTCCTGAAGCTCGTCTTCGTGGAGCGCGATGGAATTCGTCACCTGGATCATGGGAGGAAACTGGAGCAGCGGGCGGCCCATGTCCAATGCAAGCCCAGGCATTGCTTGTGGACGGGGCGGATCCGGGCTAAGCGCCAATCCCCTGCCGAATTCCACGAGCCGCCCGAGAGGCGCCGGCGGATGCCGGTTCGTCATCCGGCTCCCGGTCATGTCCGCTGTTTTCGCCAGCCTCATCCCCACCTTTCTCATCATCGCCACCGGCTGGCTGTGCCGCGCCACGGGCTTCGTGGGCGAGGCGCAATGGGCCGGGATCGAGCGGGCCACCTACGTGGTCTTCTTCCCGGCCCTGATCATCGACACCCTTTCCAGGGCGGACCTGAGCTCCGTGCCGGTGCTCGGGGTGGGCGGCGCGCTGATCGGGGCCATTCTGCTCATGTCCGCCCTCGTGCTGGCGCTCCGCCCATGGCTGGAGCGCCGCTTCGCGGTCGACGGCCCCACCTTCACGTCGATCTTCCAGGGCTCCACCCGCTGGAACACCTTCGTGGGCCTTGCGGTCGCCGGCAGCCTGCTCGGGCCGCGGGGCATCGCCCTGATCGCGGTCGCCATCGCGGCCATGGTGCCGCTTCTCAACCTGCTCGCCTTCTATGTGTTCGTGCGCTTCGCGGGCAGGCCGCGGCAGAGCCCCTGGGCGATCCTGCGCTCCTTCGTGACCAATCCCTTCATCTGGTCCTGCGCGGTGGGCATCGCCCTCAACCTGCTCGCCCCGCCGCTTCCGAAACCCGTCACCGCCTACATCGAGATCGTCGGGCGGGCGGCGCTGGCGGCGGGGCTGCTGATCGTGGGCGCGGGCCTCGACATCCGCCGGCTGGCGCGGCCGGG
Organism: Microvirga sp.; assembly: GCA_035296545.1. GTDB lineage: Bacteria > Pseudomonadota > Alphaproteobacteria > Rhizobiales > Beijerinckiaceae > Microvirga. The sequence goes on along the minus strand of DATHAU010000144.1, from coordinate 5,462 downwards.
GCTTCCCCATCTCCTCGCCTCCGGCCTCAAGCTCGTTCTCATGCCCCTCCTGGCCGTCGCCCTGGCCCGGTTGCTGGGCGTCGGCGGCAGCGATCTCGTGGCGACGATCGTCGCCGCCTCGGTGCCCACCGCGAGCGCGGCCTACGTGCTGGCGCGGCAGATGGGAGGGAACGCTCCCGTCATGGCCGAGATCCTGACCCTGCAGACCCTGGTCGCTCTCGTATCCATGCCGGCGCTGATCTCGCTGCTGAACGACTGCGCAACAGCGTTATGCAACTGATAGTCTAATTTTAAGTCTTGTCTTATTTTTAGTTGTACTGCTATCTAGGCGAAGTGAAACATAGAGACAGTTCCACCTCCATGTCCAAAGCGACGCGTCACCCTGTCAAGGCCCCGTCCCGGAAAGAGCAGCAGGCGGCGCAAGGCACAGCCGGCCCCGGCCAGGGCGACGCGGCGGTCTCCGCGGCGGAGACGGTCCAGTACATCGCCGAATTCACCGCGGAGCTGTCGTTCCTGGCCCGCCAGTCCCAGCTCAACCTCCTGGCCTATCTCCTCGACGTGGCGCGGCTGGAGGCCATCCGCACCCTCCAGTCGAACGACAGGAAGCGCTAGGCGGCGTGAACGGATTTGAGCCGGCATCGGGCCGACGGCGGGTCGCCGGGGCCCAGAACCGCGGCTGCGAGTCGGCAGCCATGAATCAATCCGCGACTCAGGGGTCGATCATGTCGTCCAGGCCTCCCGCTTCCGAAGCCGCCCGCTTCCAAACGTTTGCGCTTTCCTGAGATGCCCGACGCCGTGGAAGACATCAGAAACTGAGTTTGTTTTCCGTTCCTGCGATCAGCCTTTGTATGTTTCCCCTATGCTTGGAAATGATGATGAGCGCCATCAGGAACGCAAAAACGGTGAAGTAAAAGGTGTGCCCGAAGACAGGCATCAACGAAAGAGCCACAAAGACCATCGCAGCCCATATGGTGCCCAAGGAAACGTAACGGGTCAAAGACACGATCGTCACGAAGAAGCCAAGGCATATGAGGGCCATCGTCCAGTCGAACATGAACAGCACGGCGGCTGCCGTCAGGGCTCCCTTGCCGCCCTTGAACCCGAAATACAACGGCCAGTTATGTCCGATAACCGCTCCTGCGCCTGCCGCCAGAAGGCTTACGCAATCCCTGGCCTCTCCCGAATAAACATGGACCCCAAGGCGCAACCCTATCAGGCACGCGACGACTCCCTTCGAGACATCTCCCACGAGAACAAGCACCGCAGCGGATTTCCCAAGCACCCGCAGGGTATTGGTGAGCCCGGCATTCTTGCTTCCGTGGCTGCTGATGTCCTTGCCGTAGATCCTTCCTACGATCACGGCGGTGTTGAGGCTGCCCAAAAGGTAGCCCAGAGCCAAGGCCGCAAGGATCTTCAAAACATCCATCATCCATCGTCTCTCTTGGCATCGACCCGCGACTCAGGCGCCGGTCATCTCGTCCGCGCCGCCCAAGGTGTTCTTCGGCACAGCAGGGACAGGAGTTTGTTTCATGGGAGCGGAAACAGCCCTGGCTTTAGCGCCCCGCCAGGAGCGAGACCGCGTTGCCGCCGTGGCGCTCGAGACGCCCGGCGATCTCCAGTTCGAGCAGGGTCATCTGAACCGTTCTGATGGGAAGGCCCGACTGCCGCACCAGATCGTCGATGGCGACCGGCGAGGGGCCCAGGAGTTCGATCACGCCGGGTCCCGCCCCGCCGGGCTCCTCGACGAAGCCGGCATCGGGCCTGACGGACCCCACCGGAGCCCTGGCGATCTCCGGGAGATCGAGTTCGTCCCACAATTCCTCCGCATCCGCCAGGGGCTGCGGTTCCTCGATCCCGTCGAGGCGAGGCCCTGCGGCGACCAGGGGCTCCAGCACGCCCGTCACGTGCCCGACCCCGGCGCAGAGGGTCGCGCCCTCGCGGATGAGGTCGTTGGTGCCCTCCGCCCGGGGGTCGAGGGGCGAGCCCGGCACGGCGAAGACCTCCCGCCCCTGCTCCAGGGCGAAGCGGGCGGTGATGAGGGAGCCGGAGCGGCGCGCCGCCTCCACCACCACGACCCCGTAGGAGAGCCCTGACACGATCCTGTTGCGGCGCGGGAAATCGCGTCCCCGCGGCTCCCAGCCGAACGGCATCTCGGAGATCGCCGCCCCTCCCCCGTCCACGATGGCGCGGAGCAGGGGTTCGTTCTCGGACGGATAGACCCGGTCCTGGCCGCCGGCGAGCACCGCCACCGTGCCGGTGTCCAGGCCTGCCCTGTGGGCGCGGGTGTCGATGCCGCGCGCGAGCCCCGACACCACCACGTAGCCCGCCTCCCCCAGTTGCCGGGACAGGCGCTCGGTGAAGGTGAGGCCCGCCGCGGAGGCGTTGCGGGAGCCCACGATGGCGACGCAAGGCCGGGACAGCACATCGACGCAGCCGCGCACGGCGATCAGGGGCGGGGCGGTGTCGATGGCCCGCAGTGTCCTGGGGTATTCGGGCTCGCCCATGGCGACGAAGCGCACGCCGAGGCGGGCGGCGGCCGCCATCTCCTTCTCGGCCTCCGCTCGGGTGGCGACCTTGAGCAGCAGGCGTCCGCCGCGCCGGGCGAGATCCGGCAGGGCCTCGAGGGCCGCGGAGGCTCCGCCGAATTGGTTGACCAGGGCCCGGAACGTGCGCGGCCCGACGTTCTCCGAGCGGATGAGGCGAAGCCAGTCGAGCCGCTGCCCGTCGGTGAGGCGCGCGCCGCTCATCCCTTTTGTCCGATCTTGCCCTCGGTCCCGGCGAGAAGGCGGCTGATGTTCTCGCTGTGCTTCCACCACAGGAGCGCCACGAGCATCACCGCCATGGCGGCCATCCCGGGTTCGCCCAGAAGCCAGAGGGCGACGGGAGAGGCCGCGCTCGCCACCAGGGCCGACAGGGAGGAATAGCGGGTCGCGAAGGCGAGCCCGAGCCATACGGCGATGAAGACCAGGGCGGCCACGGGCTTGAGGCCGATCAGGACGCCGATGAAGGTGGCCACGCCCTTGCCGCCCCTGAACCCGAGCCAGACCGGGAACAGATGGCCCAGGAAGGCGCCGAGCGCCGCAACCGTGCCGAGCTGCGGCCCCCACCAGAGCGCCGCGAGGAGCACGGCGGCGGTGCCCTTGAGGGCGTCCCCGAGGAGGGTTGCGGCGGCAAGCCCCTTGTTGCCGGTTCTCAGGACGTTCGTCGCGCCGATGTTGCCGGAGCCCACTTTCCGGATGTCGCCCAACCCCGCCATGCGGGTGAAGATCACGCCGAACGGGATGGAGCCCAGGAGGTAGCCGAACGCGAGGGCGGCCAGCAGGCGCAGCAGATTGGCTTCGTCGGACATTCGATTCTCGTCACAGGGTGCGGCGGTTGAACACGATCCTGCCCGCAACCATCGTCGTCGTCACCTGTCCTTCGAGGCGGGCCTCGTCGAAAGGGGTGTTCTTCGACAGGGATTTGAGCTGGCGCTTGTCGAGCACGTAAGGGGCGTCCGGATCGAAGACGATGAGGTCCGCCGGCGCGCCGCGCTGCAGCCGCCCGCCGGGCAGCCCCAGGATCTCGGCGGGCCGCGTGGAGAGCGCCCGCAGGAGCAGAGGCAGGGGGATCTGGCCCGCATGGACCAGCCGCAGGGCGGCGGACAGCAGGGTCTCCAGACCGACCGCCCCGTCCGCCGCCTCGGCGAAGGGCAGCCGCTTCGTCTCCACGTCCTGCGGGTTGTGGTCGGACACGATCACGTCGATGACGCCGTCGGCGAGCGCCCGGATCATCGCCTGCCGCTCGTCCTCGTGGCGCAGCGGCGGGGAGAGCTTCAGGAAGGTGCGGTAGTCGCCGATGTCGTTCTCGTTGAGCGCAAGGTTGTTGATGGACACGCCGCAGGTGACCGGCAGCCCCCTCGCCTTGGCGGCGGCCACGATCCCGGCCGAATCGGCGGTGGAGATCATGGCCGCGTGGTAGCGGCCGCCGGTGAGGCGCACGAGGCGCATGTCCCGCTCCAGCATCACGGTCTCGGCCTCGTGGGGGATGCCGGGAAGCCCGAGGCGGGCGGCGAACTCGCCCTCGTTCATCACCCCTTCGGCCGCGAGATCCGGGTCCTCCACGTGATGGATGATCAGCGCGTCGAAGTCGCGGGCGTAGGTGAGCGCCCGGCGCATGACCTGGGCGTTGGTGACGGAGCGCGCCCCGTCGGTGAACGCGATGGCGCCCGCCTCCTTGAGCAGGCCGATCTCGGCCATCTCCTGGCCGTGCAGGCCCTTGGTGAGGGCGGCGCAGGGGCGGATGTTGACGATGGAGGTGTCCCGCGCCCGCCGGGTGATGAAGTCGATGATCGCCGGATCGTCGAGCACCGGGTTGGTCTCCGGCATGGACACGATCGTGGTGACGCCCCCCGCCGCCGCCGCCTCGCCCGCGCTCTTCAGGGTCTCCCGATGCGCCGCCCCCGGCTCGCCGATGAAGGCGCGCATGTCGATGAGGCCCGGCGCGAGAACCTGGCCGCCGCAATCGATCACCTGCGCGTCGGTGGCTTCCGCTACCTGGGCGCCGAGGTCCTGAACGACGCCGTCGCGCACCAGCAGGCCGCCACGCTCCTCGCTTCCGCCGGCGGGATCGACGAGGCGGGCGTTCTTGAAGAGGATGGGACGTTCAGACATTACGCAGGTTCCCCTTCCCCTCTCCCCTCCGCGGGAGAGGGTGGCCTGCGAAGCAGGCCGGGAGAGGGGCCGAGTTCGGCTTCGATGGCTTGGCGCACCGTGTCAAGAACAAGATTTCCGTTGCCCAGCATGATGTCGTTGGAAAAGCGCAGAACCCGGAAGCCCTGCCTGCGCAGGAAGGCGTCCCGGGCTTCGTCATGCGCCTTCCGCTTCGGATCGTCGTGGGGAGCCCCGTCAAGCTCGACGACGATCTTGGCGGCGGAGCAGAGGAAGTCGACGATGTAAGGAGCGATCGGCACCTGCCGCTTGAATTTGTAGCCGTGGAAGCGCCCTGCCCTGACCTGCTGCCAGAAGAGATCCTCCGCCCTTGTCGGCATGGAGCGTTGCTCCTTGGCGAAGGAGCGCAGTTTTGGCGCGACCTGGTTCTTTCTCGTCTGGTCCACGGCCCCTCTCCCGGCTCGCTTTGCTCGCCACCCTCTCCCGCAGAGGGGAGAGGGTTATTCCCTCACTTATTCGTCCTCATGCTTTCGCCGGATGAAAACGGCATCGGCGTCCAATGGTAAGGGCGTATGCACGAGGTCTCTATCGCTGCCCGCCCAGAGAACGCCTGTCTGCAGATAAGCCCATTGCTCTTCGGGAAATTCGGGCGAGTACTGCCCCGTATCCAAGCAAGCTACGATCCGGCCTAATCGACCGTCCAGCTCGACGATATCGCCGAGGCAGACCGTCTCGCCAGTGACGTAAGATGATTCAGCCATCTACCATCACCCGTTCGGCAGATGACTCGCCAGAGCCTCCAGCACCGCCATG
>DATHAU010000143.1:0-6061 GCA_035296545.1 Microvirga sp. | reverse complement strand
TTCTGCCGGCATCTGATCGGGCTCTACGAGGAGCATGGGGGCCAGGAATCCGGCTTCATGCGCGAGGTCGACGGCAAGACCGTCGCAACCCACGACCGCAGCCACAAGAGCCGCAAGGACTTCACGATCACGGATCAGGGGCTGATGCAGCAGATCCAGAAGCGGATCGTCCGCCGGGTCAATCCGGAGATCGAGAAGGTGCATTTCTTCAAGCCGACCCGCATGGAGCGCTACATCGTCTCCTGCTACGCGGCGGAGGACGGCGGCCATTTCCGGGCCCATCGCGACAACACCACCAAGGGCACCGCCCACCGGCGCTTCGCGGTCTCCATCAACCTCAACGCCGATTTCGACGGCGGCGAGGTGAGCTTTCCCGAATACGGTCCGCGAAGCTACAAGGCTCCGCCGGGGGGAGCGGTGGTGTTCTCATGCCCGCTGCTGCACGCTGTGTCCGCCGTCACCCGGGGGCGGCGCTACGCCTTCCTGCCCTTCATCTACGACGACGAGGCCGCCAAGATCCGCGAGGCCAACAACGCCCATCTGGGCGAGGGCGTGGGAGCCTACAAGGTCCAAAGCCAGCCCTGAGAAGGACGCCGCAGGGATCAGCGCTCCCCGGCCCTGATCCACTTGTCGACCACCGGCGGCTCGTAGCCCCGGATGGCCCGGATCAGGGCGGCGGGGCTGTCCTCGACGATCAGCATGGACCGGTGGATCGGCTTGACGAAGCCGCGCTCCACCACGTCGTCCAGGAACGAGATCAGCCTGTCGTAGAAGCCCGCCACGTTGAGCAGGGCGCAGGGCTTCCTGTGATAGCCGAGCTGGGCCCAGGTCCAGACCTCGAACAATTCCTCGAAGGTGCCCAGGCCGCCGGGCAGGGCGATGAAGCCGCTTGCCAGCTCGGCCATGAGGGCCTTTCTCTCGTGCATGGAGCCCACCACCCTGAGATCGGCAAGGCCCCTGTGGCCGATCTCCTTGTCCATGAGGGCCTGCGGGATCACCCCGATCACCTCTCCGCCGCCTTCCAGCGCGGCGTCGGCCACCGCTCCCATCAGGCCCACGGCCCCGCCGCCGTAGACGAGGGCGATCTTCTCCTGCGCCAGCATCCGGCCCAGGTCCCGGGCCATGGCGAGGTAGGAGGGCTCAAGGCCCGGATTGGAACCGCAGAAGACGCACAGGCGCATGGGACTCTTCCTTCCTGCGCCTGTATGAATCCGCAGCCCGGCCCGAGGCAAGCGCGCCATGCATGTTCGCTGTGCATGAGCGGGGCTTGCTGCGCCCGGAAATTGCGCCCATCTTCCGGACACAACAATCATCCTCGAGGAAGCACCCATGACAGCCTGCATCGTCGGCTGGGCTCACACGCCTTTCGGCAAGCTCGACGCGGAAACGGTCGAATCCCTCATCGTTCGCGTCACCAACGAGGCGCTGGACCATGCCGGGATCGGCGCCGAGGACGTGGACGAGGTGGTGCTCGGCCATTTCAACGGGGGCTTCTCGGCCCAGGATTTCACCGCCTCCCTGGTGTTCCAGGCCAATGACCGGTTCCGGTTCAAGCCGGCGACCCGGGTGGAGAACGCCTGCGCCACCGGCTCGGCCGCCGTGCATCAGGCCATCAAGACCATCGAGGCCCGGCGCGCCAGGACGGTTCTGGTGGTGGGCGTCGAGCAGATGACCCGGACGCCGGGGCCGGAGATCGGCAACATCCTGCTCAAGGCCTCCTACCTGCCGGAGGACGGGGAGACCACGGGGGGCTTTGCCGGGGTGTTCGGCCAGATCGCCAGCACCTATTTCCAGCGCTACGGCGACCAGTCCGACGCGCTCGCCATGATCGCCGCCAAGAACCACAGGAACGGGGTCGACAACCCTTACGCCCAGATGCGCAAGGACCTGGGCTTCGACTTCTGCCGCGCCGAGAGCGACAAGAACCCCTTCGTGGCGGGCCCCCTCAAGCGCACCGACTGCTCCCTGGTCTCGGACGGCGCGGCGGCCCTCGTCATCACCGACACCGAGACGGCCCTGCGGATGCGCCGGGCGGTGGCCTTCCGGGCCTCGGCCCATGCGCAGGACTTCCTGCCCATGTCCAAGCGCGACATCATCCAGTTCGAGGGCTGCGAGGAGGCCTGGCGGCGGGCCCTGGCCCAGGCGGGCATCGAGCTCTCCGACCTCTCCTTCGTGGAAACCCACGACTGCTTCACCGTGGCCGAGCTCATCGAATACGAGGCCATGGGCCTGACGCCCCGGGGCCAGGGCGCCACGGCGATCCAGGAGGGCTGGACCCAGCGGGACGGCCGCCTGCCGGTGAACCCCTCCGGCGGCCTCAAGGCCAAGGGCCACCCCATCGGGGCCACCGGCGTCTCCATGCACGCGCTCTCGGCCATGCAGCTCTGCGAGGATGCCGGCGGCATCCAGGTGAAGAACCCGGTGCTGGGCGGCATCTTCAACATGGGCGGCGCGGCGGTGGCCAATTACGTGAGCGTGCTCGAGCGGATCAAGTGAGGTGGTGGGTTGGTGGTTGGTCGTTAGTGGTTGGTTCTGGTTGGACACAACCAATAACTACCAACGACTAACCACCAACGACCCTCCCCCTACTCCCCCGGCGCCTTGGCCTGAATCGCGAGAGCGTGCAGGCCCCGGTCGAAAGCGCCTTTCAGGACCTCGTTGACCAGGCGGTGGCGCTCGACGCGGCTCTTGCCGGAGAAGGCGTCCGACACGATATAAAGACGGAAGTGAGTTTCCCCGCCCTCGCGCCACCCGGCATGGCCGTGATGCTGCCCCGACTCGTCCCTGACGGTCAGTTCGGTGGGGTGCAGGCGTTCCTGCAAAGCTTGCGTGATCCAGTGCTGAAGGGTCATGCTCGTTTGTAAACCTTTTTGAACGGGTCTGCGGCGAAAAGCGCTGAGGTCTTGGCTCAGCGTCCCAAGCCACTCATAATCATTGTGTCATGGATCTCAATTCGCCCCTCTTCGACCGCATCCGGATCAAGCCTTCCTCCGACGAACCGCAGGAGAGCAAGGGTCCCGCCTGCGAGCACCCCTCCTGCCAGGCGGCGGGCGAGTTCCGCGCGCCCAAGGGGCGCAGCCACGAGGGGCAGTACTGGCGGTTCTGCCTCCAGCACGTGCGCGAGTACAACGCCTCGTACAATTATTTCGACGGCATGTCCGATTCCGCCGTGGCGGCCTACCAGAAGGACGCCATCATCGGCCATCGCCCCACCTGGGCCATGGGGGTGAACTCGGCCGCCAAACCCGAAGGCGAAGGGGTCAAGGGCGAAACCCGGGACTGGGCCTATGTGGATCCCCTGGGGATCCTGAGGGGCGAGGACTTCACCCAGGCCAAGCGCCGCCAGGCCCCGGCCGAGCCCAAGCGGCCCCGTTATTCCGGCGCCGTGCGCCGGGCCCTCGACGTGCTCGGCCTCGACGAGGCCGCCGACGGACCCGCCATCAAGGCCCAGTACAAGGCCCTGGTGAAGCGGTTCCACCCGGACGCCAACGGGGGCGACCGCTCCTTCGAGGAGCGCCTGCGCGACATCATCAAGGCGCACGACACCCTGAAGACCGCCGGTCTCTGCTGAGGCAACCCTGTTTCATGCGGGCCCCTCCAGCGTTTTAGGAAATTGCGCCGCGCCGCCATGGGGGTTAAGAAGCCCCTGGCACATCGACATTGAAACCGACCCGACCGAGAGGCCCCTATGACGGCACATACCGAGACAGCATCCCAGGCGCCGGACATGAAAGTGTCCGTGCGACAGGTCTTCGGCATCGACTCGGACCTGGAGGCTCCCGCCTTTTCCCGGGCCGAGGAGCATGTGCCCGATCTCGACCCGGACTACCTGTTCGACCGGGAGACGACGCTCGCCATCCTGGCGGGCTTCGCCCGCAACCGCCGCGTGATGATCACCGGCTATCACGGCACCGGCAAGTCCACCCATATCGAGCAGGTGGCGGCCCGCCTCAACTGGCCCTGCGTGCGCGTGAACCTGGACAGCCACGTGTCCCGCATCGACCTCGTGGGCAAGGACGCCATCGTGCTCCAGGAGGGCAAGCAGGTCACCGCCTTCCAGGACGGCATCCTGCCCTGGGCGCTCCAGAACAACGTGGCCCTCGTGTTCGACGAATACGACGCGGGCCGCCCCGACGTGATGTTCGTGATCCAGCGCGTGCTTGAGCAGTCGGGCAAGCTCACCCTCCTCGACCAGAAGCGGGTGATCCGGCCCCATCCGGGCTTCCGGCTGTTCGCCACCGCCAACACGGTGGGCCTAGGGGACACCTCGGGCCTCTATCACGGCACCCAGCAGATCAACCAGGGCCAGATGGACCGCTGGTCCATCGTCACCACCCTCAACTACCTGCCGCACGACAAGGAGGTGGACATCGTCCTCTCCAAGGCCAAGCACTACCAGGCGGATTCCTCGGGCCGGGACATCGTCAACAAGATGGTGCGGGTGGCCGACATGACCCGCAGCGCCTTCATGAACGGGGACCTCTCCACCGTCATGAGCCCGCGCACGGTGATCACCTGGGCCGAGAACGCCGAGATCTTCGGCGACACGGGCTTCGCCTTCCGGGTCACCTTCCTCAACAAGTGCGACGAGCTGGAGCGCGCCCTGGTGGCGGAGTTCTACCAGCGCTCCTTCGGCAAGGAGCTGCCGGAGAGCGCCGTGAACATGGTGCTGTCGTAAGGCGTCATCCCGGACGCGCCGCGGGCGCGATCCGGGATCGTATGGGAGTTTCGCTGGTATTGGCGATCCCGGCTCTTCGCTACGCTCCGGCCGGGATGACGAGCAAAGGAAGTCGATGTCCATCTCGAACCGCAAGCCGGGCGACAAGAAGGAAGCGCCGGCGGAGCCGCTGAAGCGCTCCATCGCCGGCACCATGAAGGCCATCGCCCGCAAGCCCGACCTGGAGGTGACCTTCGCGTCCGACCGCCCGGCCCTCATGGGCCAGGACAAGGCCCGCCTGCCCGAGCCGCCCCGGCGGCTGACGGCCCAGGACGTGGCGATCCTGCGGGGCAACGCCGATTCCATGGCGCTCCGGCTGGCCTGCCACGATTCCGCCCTGCACCGGCGGCTCGCCCCCGAGGGGCAGGCGGCCCGGGCCGTGTTCGACGCGGTGGAGCAGGCCCGCGTTGAGTCCATCGGCTCGCGCCGCATGGCGGGGGTGTCCTCCAACATCACGGCCATGCTGGAGGACCGCTACCATCGCGGCGGCCGGTACGAGGACATCACCGACCGGGCCGACGCCCCCCTCGAGGACGCGCTCGCCCTCATGGTGCGCGAGCGCCTCACCGGCGAGAGGCCGCCCCAGGCCGCCGCCAAGATCGTGGATCTCTGGCGCGGCTTCATCGAGGACCGGGCGGGCCAGGACCTCGACGGGCTCCTGCGCAACATCGAGAACCAGCGCGATTTCGCCCGCGGCATCCGCGAGCTGCTCTCCTCCCTCGACATGGCCGACGAATCCGCCCTCGACCCCGAGGACGAGGAGAACGACGAGGACAAGGAATCCGACCAGCAGGAGCAGCAGGGCGAGGGCCAGTCGGAGGAGCAGTCGCAAGGGGACCGGGCCGAGGCCGAGGTCAGCGAGGATTCCAGCGACGAGATCGAGGACGGGGCCACCGAGGACGCGGACGGCCCGTCCGGCGAGATGCCGGAGGATTCCGAACAGGCCGATTCGGAGGAGGCCGGCGAGTCCTGGCGTCCGCCGTCCCGCGCCAACGAGCCGCGCGGACCCGACTACAAGGCCTTCAGCCACAAATACGACGAGGTCATCCAGGCGGAGGACCTGTGCGACGCGGACGAGCTGACCCGGCTGCGGGCCTATCTCGACAAGCAGCTCGCCCATCTCCAGGGGGTGGTCGGCCGCCTGGCCAACCGGCTCCAGCGCCGCCTCATGGCCCAGCAGAACCGGTCCTGGGAGTTCGACCTGGAGGAGGGCGCCTCCGAGGCCGCCGATGCGCCGTCCGGCGAATTGCCCGACGAATCCGACGATATGGATTCGGAGGACGCGTCCGAGGCCTCCCGTCCGCCCTCCAGCCGGTCGAACGAGCCGCGCGGACCGGACTACAA
>DATHAU010000142.1:0-3816 GCA_035296545.1 Microvirga sp. | reverse complement strand
CGCCAGAGGCTTTCGCGCTCGTCGGCCAGGGCCTCGATGGCGTCGAGGTCGGGTTCGAGCTGCAGCGCCTCCCCGTAGGCAGGCGCCAGCCAATGGGCCAGGGCTTCCGCCGTGCGCTTGACCAGCGGGATCACGGTCTGGCGGTAGAAGGCGCGGTTGGCCTCCGCGTAGTTGGCGTGGGTGCTGTCGCCGGGCAGGCCGAGCAGCAGGGGCGGCACGCCGAAGGCGAGCGCGATCTCCCGGGCGGCGGCGGCCTTGGCCTCCACGAAATCCATGTCCTTCGGGGACAGGGACAGGGGCTTCCAGTCGAGGCCGCCTTCGAGCAGCAGGGGGCGGCCCGCATTGCCGGCCCCCTGATAGTTGTTCTCCAGCTCGCCCTTGAGCCGGTCGAACTGCGCGTCGGTGAGGGCCGCGCCGCCCACCACCAGCGCGCCCGAGGGACGGGCCGCGTTGTCGAGCAGCGCCTTGTTCCAGGCTCCCGCCGCGTTGTGGATGTCGAGCGCGGTGGCCGCCGCCTCCATGGGCGACAGGCCGTAATGGTCGTCCGCCGGATGGAACAGGGTCAGGTGCAGGATCGGCGGCACGGCCTCCCCTGCTGAGACGGCGAACCGGATCGTCTGCGCGCCGACGGCGTATTCGTAAGCGGCGGGCCAGCCGTCGGGGCCCGGCACCACGCGCATCCGGTCGGGGCGCAGGGCGTGGAGCTCCCGCGGGCTGCCCTCGACGCTAGCGGCCTCCACATAGGCGTTGCCCGACACCATCAGGTGCCCGTACAGGCTCTCGAGAAAGCGCTGTCCGCCCTCCCGCGGGTTGGGCCGCGTGAGAAGCGACAGGAGCGGATGCGACGCCAGTTCCCGGCCCTCGGCCTTGAGGACCAGCGGCAGGGAGGCCGCCGCCTCCGCCACCAGGCGCACGGCCCGGTGCACGACGGCGTTCTTCTGGAACCCCTCCCGGGCGAGCGCCCCATAATCCCGCGGCGTCCACACGGCGCGGCCGCCCACATAGAACGCCACCGCCGCCTGGGCGCGGGACGCCTTGGCGTCAGGCGGCCCCTGAAGCCAACGGGTCAATCGATTCAGCATGAAAGGCTCCTGCCCTTCGGGCATGAGAGTAAAGGCAAGCGTGCAGCGCCCATGGACGCCACAGGCTCAGCTCCGGAACGGCCATGAGCGCCTATGCCGAAAAACGGCCGGACGCATCCAGCCTCTTCCAACATCCCCGATTCGAGGGGCTGTCACGCCATGGCGGCTCACTGCGCCGCGATGGTCTCAGCGGCTATCACGTCGAGAAATCTTGCCGATGGCTCGCCCTCCAGCATCGGCGCCATCTGCTTCCAGAGGGCGCTGGCATGCGGCAGGGCTTCGCGAGCGGCCCTCTCGTCGTCAAACAGGGCGAGAACGAGAACCTCGCCCTGATCGTCCGCGAGCCCGGTCCAATGCCGAAGCCCTGGTTGGGCGTAGATCGCGGCCTCGTTCGCCTCGCGCCAGCGGCGCATCTCATCCATCTTGTCGGGCTTTACGCGGAACGTCGTCAGTCGTGCGTACATAATGGCCTCCTCGTGGAGGTTGATGTGACTGGCATCAGGCCAGCGCTGCACCGGATACGACATGTCGAGTCTAAATCTTCGCGACCTGCTTGGGAACCGAAAACCATCTCCTGCAGAGGGCCCCAAGCAGCTTTCCCTACAGGCTACAACACCCGCACCCGCGGCTCCCTTTTCTCCCGCAGCATCAGCTCGGTGAGCGCCCACACGAGGGCGTCGAGGCGGTCGGGGGAGCGGCCGGAGGACAGGCCGCCGGGGCCGAAATCGCACAGCTCGTCCTCCAGCGCCGGCAGCGCCCCCACATGGCGCACGCGCCCTTGAGCATAGAGCACCGACACGGGCTCCGCGCGCAGGTATTTTCCCCGCGTGGCGCGCACGCCCGCCACCGGCACGGAGGAGTCCACCTCGCGGATCACGCCGGTGGCCATCTCGCCGCCCTGGTTCGTCTCCACGATGAGCGCGTCGGCCTGGAGCCTGCGGTAGAGCGCGACGGCCCGCGCCGCCCATTCGGGCGGCTTGAGGCCCGACGCGGAGGCGTCCTCCAGCACATAGGCCGTGCCGCCCTCGTCCACCCCCGCCGCCACGATGCCGCAGGCATCCGCCCGCTTCGACGAGGAGGCGGGCGGGTCCACGGCCACCACGACGCGCGCCAGCGGCGGCGCGAGGTCCGTGCGGCTCGCCTCCATGAGATCGCGGGTCCAGAGGGCGTCGGGACGGTCCTCGATGATGTCGCCGTCGAGTTCCTGCCGCCTGAGGCGGGTGCCCGCATAGCGGCCGACCACCGCCTCCAGGAAGGCGGGCGCCAGATGGGCCGCATTGTCGGCGGTTCTCGCCCGCGACACGGCCACCGCCGGATCGGCGAGAAAGCGCTTGAGCAGCGGGATCGGCCGGGGCGTGGTGGTCACCATCTGGCGCGGGCGCAGCCCGAGCCGGAGCCCGAACTGCAGCATGTCCCAGGTCTCCTCCACGTGCTTCCACTTGGCGAGCTCGTCCGCCCAGGCGGCCTCGAATTGCGGGCCGCGCAGGGAATCGGGATCCTCCGCCGAGAACACATGGGCCACCGCCCCGTTGGGCCATTCCAGCTTGCGCAGGGACGGCGACCAGCTCGGTCTCTCATGGCGCTCATGCACCGCCAGGATGCCGGACGGCCCCTCCACCATCACGTTGCGGGCGTCCGCAAAGGTCTCGCCCACAAGGGCGATGCGGCGCAGGGCCGGCTCGGCGAAATCGGGCTCGCCCAGGGCGACGCCGCGCACCCATTCGGCGCCGGTGCGGGTCTTGCCCGCCCCGCGCCCGCCGAGCATGAGCCAGATCGTCCAGGGATCGAGCCTGCGGGCCACCCCCGGCACGCTCTGCTCCCGACGGCAGTTGAGCAGCCAATGGCGCAAGATCCGCCGGAAATCCGCCTCAGACCAGGAGGCCGTCGCGTCCGCAAGCCTCCTCCTCCGCGATAATCCGCTCAAGGCGACGAGCAAGCTCGTCGCGCAGTTCGTGGATGGTGCGGGGATCGTCGCGATGCCCGGCGTGATCGTGCCCGTCATCGAGCCTCAAACTTTCCTGTTCCAGAAGCGCCTGCGCGGTGGTCAGCGTCTTGGCGTAGGACGCGAGCGCCTTCGACGCCTTGTCGTGGTCGGTCCGCCCGGCGCGCTGCTCCCGCACGAGGGCGGCGATGTGGGAGCGGGTCGCGGCGGCCAGCGCCACCGCCGCCGCCCTTAAGGACGACGGGGGCGAGGGCCCGCTCGCGGGATCCTCTCCGTCGACGGATTCGCCCCTGCCCGCCCGATCCCTGGCGTTCAGGGCCAAGGCATCGGCCCGGCGCGGCCAGCCCCAGCGGTCCCGGAGACGAACGAACGTGCTCTGGCTCACCCCGAGAAAGTCCCGGATCTCCTGCACGGATCTCGAAGGATGGTTGACGTAATAATCATAGGCCTGCCGCTGCTTGTCGGCGGGAATCTCGATCGGAAAAGGCATCGGGGCACCCAACAAAAAACCGCCCAAGCGGGACTTGGGCGGCAGGGGTCTTTTCGAAGCGGCGGACCGGAGGTCATGTCCATTCACACTTCGTCAGTGTTCTTGTTTTGTACTCTAAGAGCGTCGCGCTGTCAAGGTGAATCTCGCGGGCTGACATGTGAGGCTCGTCGCCGTGAAAGCCTGCGGCGAGGCTCCGCTTCAGAACCGCAGATCCACCGCCAGCATCTCGTGGTCGGACAGCGCCCTGCCCTGCTCGTCCACGGCCGGGACGACCTGCGGGTTCTCCGCCGTCACGCCGCGCA
>DATHAU010000141.1:0-5822 GCA_035296545.1 Microvirga sp. | reverse complement strand
CGGCTGGCGCGCACGCCGCGCTGGGTCTTGCACATGTGCACGGCGCTCACGCGCACCGCCAGGCCGCGGGGCTTGGTGGCGTCCATGATGTACTGCCCGATCTGCTTGACCAGCTCCTCCTGGATCTGGAGCCGCGAGGCGAAGTATTCGACGATCCGGTCGTATTTCGACAGCCCGATGATCTTGCCGTCGGCGGCCGGGAGAATGCCGATCACCGCATGGCCGTAGATCGGCATGAGATGATGCGCGCACATGGAGCGGATCTCGAGGGGGCCGGTGACGATCAGCTGGTCGTAGGCCTGCGCGTTGTCGAACTCGGTGATGCGCGGAGGAGCCGTGTAGCGGCCCTGCAGGATCTCCTCCACGAACATCTTGGCCACGCGCAGGGGCGTCTCGCGGGTGTTGTGATCGTTCCGGTGGTCGATGCGAAGAACGTCGAACAGCTCCTCCACCTTCTGGGCGGCGGCGGCGATCATGGCCTCCCGGTCGGCCTGTGCCATCGGCTCGGCCAAGGCCTCGTTGCAAAGCCGGGCGAGTTTCAAATCGCGGGCGTAAAAGTTCATCGGCGACCTTCGTGATTTCTTGTGATCCGTAGAAATGGAATACCATTCCGTAGCGTCGCATTAAGTTATATCAGAATTGTTACAGGTTGGTATAGAAACCATTGCGGTATTATTTTATCTATTCCCGAGAGTCACTATAGTTTTTTTCCTAGATTTAGAACATCATGGGTTTGAGCGTATTGCTTGGAGAAGGGAGAGCTGGATGCTTGAGGCAATGATGAAGAAGAGCCCCATAGGGGCCGTAATGGCGTTGGCGGGGTTCTGGGGCGTGGCCGTTGCAGAGGCGGGTTCCCTCGCCGCTCCGGTGGACAAGCCCATTCTGACGGTTTCGGGAAAGATCACCGAAACCAACAAGGACAACACGGCGCAGTTCGACCGCGCGATGCTGGAGTCCCTGGGCACGGTCACCGTGGAGACCACCACGCCCTGGTATAACGGCCCGGTCAAGTTCGAAGGCGTGTCCCTCGACAAGCTGATGAAGCAGGTCGGAGCCTCGGGGGATCGGGTCGCCGTCGTGGCGCTCAACGATTACAGCAGCGAGATTCCGATCGAAGATTTCGCGAAGTACAATGTTATCCTGGCCCTGAAGCGCAACGGCGAATACATGCCGGTTCGCGACAAGGGGCCCCTCTTCGTCATCTACCCGTTCGACAGCAAGCCGGAGCTGAAAAGCCAGACCTTCTATGGCCGGGCGGTCTGGCAGGTGGCCAAGATCGTGGTCAAGTAGCAGATCGTCCTCGAACAGACGGTGGCATAAGCAGTCCTGGCGCGTATCGGAGAAAAAGCCTTGTCGCTGCGTACGCTGAAACTGGTGCTCGCCGTTGTGGTCGGCTGCTTCATCCTGTCCGCAGCCTATATTTCGAGCCTCATCGTCGAGCGCCAGAATGCCTTGCGGCACGTCTCCCGATACAACACCTCCTGGCTCGCCAGCCAGGCGGTGTCGGAGTTCACGCGGCTGGAGCAGCGCCTCAGCGCCTTCGGGGCGCCCGACGGAGGCGTCGACAAGGAGCAGGTCGAGCTGCGCTTCGACATTCTCCTCAGCCGGGCGAAGCTGCTCTCGGAAGGAGAGTTCCAGGATTTCATCCAGCGGGATCCGGAGCGGATCGCCGTCGTTCACGACCTCAACCAGGCCCTGGAGAAGGTGCAGCCTCTCCTCGGGCGCCTGGACGAGCCGGGGGTCTGGAAAGAAGCCCTGGCGATCCTGCGGCCCCTCGAGACCAAGCTCACCGGCCTTGCCTCCGCGGCCAATCATTACGGCGGCCAGCGGGCCGCGGAGGATCAGCAGGAACTCATCCGCCTCCATTGGCTGTTCTCGAGCCTGGCGGCGGGCCTGATCGTCTTCGGCTGCTTCCTGCTCGCCCTTCTGGGCTGGCACAACAGGCTCCTGGAGCGGGCGCAGGGCGAGCTGCGTTCGCTGGCCGAAAACTTCCAGAGCATGTCGGTCCAGCTCGAACAGGCCAACAAGGCCCTGGGCAGCGCCTATACGGAGCTTCAGCTCCGCAACGATTCGCTCCAGATGCAGGAGGTGGAGCTGCGGACCCGGAACGAGCGCTTCGACGCGGCGCTCAACAACATGTCCCACGGGCTCTGCATGGTGGATGCCAGCGAGCGGATCATCGTGTTCAACGCCCGCTTCGCCCAGCTCTTCTGCCTGGACGGCACGGTGCGGCCGGGAACCACCCTGCGCGGCCTCGTCGCCCTGGCCGAGGCCTCCCGGTGGGAAGGGGCGGGGGCCCTGCGCCAGATCTTCGCCGATCAGCAGGACCTGATCCGCTATCACCGGCAATCCTCGTTCATCCAGGAGATCGACGACGGGCGCACCTTCGCGGTCTCGCACCAGCCCATGTCGGGCGGCGGCTGGGTGGCCACCTACGAGGACATCACCGAGCGGCGGCGGGCCGAGTCGCAGATCGCCTATATGGCCCATCACGACGCCCTGACGGATCTCGCCAACCGGGTGCTGTTCCGCCAGCAGATGGAACAGGCCCTGGCCGGCGCGCACCGCAAGGGAGCGTCCGTCGCCATCCTGTGCCTGGACCTCGACCGCTTCAAGGATGTGAACGACTCCCTCGGGCACGAGACGGGGGACGCCCTGCTTCGCATGGTGGCCGAGCGTCTTCGCGCCTGCGTCCGCAGCGACGACATCGTGGCGCGCTTAGGGGGCGACGAGTTCGCCGTGCTGCAGACCGGGATCGGCGATCCTCAGGATTGCGCGTCCCTGGCGACGCGCATCGTCGACTCCATCGGCAATCCCTACGAGCTGGAGGGGCAGGAAATCGTCATCGGCACGAGCGTCGGCATCGCCCTGGCCGAGGATGGGGATGTGTCCCCCGACCAGCTCCTCAAGCACGCGGATCTCGCCCTCTACCGCGCCAAGGCCGACGGGCGCAGCACGTTCCGCTTCTTCGAGCCCGAGATGGACGCGCAGCTTCAGGCCCGGCGGGCCATGGAGGTCGACCTGCGCAAGGCGCTGGCGAACAGGGAATTCGAGCTCTACTACCAGCCGCAGATCAACATCCGCGCCAACGAGATCAGCGGCTTCGAGGCCCTGCTGCGGTGGCGGCACCCGGAGCGCGGCATCATCTCGCCCGTGGAGTTCATCCCGGTCGCGGAGGATATCGGGCTGATCGCCGCCCTGGGCGAATGGGTGGTCGAGCAGGCCTGCCTGGAGGCCGCCTCCTGGCCGGAGGGCATCAAGGTGGCGGTCAACCTGTCGCCGGTGCAGTTCCGGTTCAGGGGCCTGGTGCAGAGCGTCGGCCGAGCCCTGCTGCAGTCGGGCCTGCCCTCCAACCGGCTGGAGCTGGAGATCACCGAATCGGTGCTGCTGCAGGACAACGACATGACCATCGCGACCCTGCACCAGCTGCGGCGGCTCGGGGTGCGCATCGCCATGGACGATTTCGGAACCGGCTACTCGTCCCTGAGCTACCTGCGCAGCTTCCCTTTCGACAAGATCAAGATCGACCAGTCCTTCGTGCGGGAACTGTCCTCGCGGGCCGACTGCCTGGCCATCGTGCAGTCGATCGCCAGCCTGGGAGCCAACCTCGGCATGTCGACGGTGGCCGAAGGCGTGGAGACGGAGGACCAGTTCCAGCAGATCCGCGCGGCGGGCTGCACCGAGGTCCAGGGCTATTACTTCGGGCGGCCCAAGCCCACCCACGAACTCGTCCACACCCTCGCGGCCCTCAGGCGCGCCGCCGTCGCCTGACGGGCCCGCCTCGCAGCGGAAGCTTCAGCGGCCGGTCTCGAAGGAATAGGACAGGGTCAGGCCTACGCCCACCTGGTTCTCCGAGCCGAAGCGCTCGACGATGGGGCTGTCGGCGGCGTCCCCCACCAGGCGCTTGTAGGTGACGAAGGCCGTCGACGACCATTGCTGCGACCAGTCATAGCTGATCGCCGCGGTCGCTCCCACGGAGGTGATCCCGCCGGAGGGGCGGTAGGGCGCGACCTGACCGTTCAGCGCCGCCTCGGCAGGGGTCACGCCGAAATAGGTTCTGGTGAACTCCCCGTCGCCCAGGGCGAGCCGGGGACCGGCCGAGAGGGTGACCCTGCCGAATCTCTGAACCACGTCGAGGCCGAGATCGGCCACGAAGCCCTCGTGCCCGTTGATGCCGTGCCGGAGCTCGGCCCGGGCGCGCAGGAACTCCAGGGGCCAGTACTCGACGAAGACGCCGGGCTCGACGGCCCAGTCGATCTTGCGCAGGCCGAAGAGGCGCCGGTCGTCCTGGAGGTAGCGGCCGCCCTGGAAGCGGCCCACCGCGCCGATGCGCAGGGCCGATTCATCGACGAAGGACAGGCTGAGGCCGTCGTCCGGGGCGCTGAACCGCTCGACCGTTCCGGCGCGGCGGACGCTGACGGAGGGGAATCCCACCACGTTGAAATCGTCCGAGCCCGGATAGGACGGCCCCACCCGGACGTTGCCCTTCAGGGTCACGATCCAGCCCGAGGGGATCGCGGACGGCATCGTGAACACCGGATCGGCGGCCTGAGCCGACACCAGGGCCGAGGCGCCCAGAAGGAACGGAGCAAGGGCGAGGGATTTCACGAGCCGCATGATTCTTGACACCTGACCTAAGGGAACCAAGCCGTGGTGACCCTAAAAGCCGGGGAGGTCAAGCAGGCGATTGCCGTATTCGCCTGCATCCGCTCCTCTGTTTCGCATCCCGGTTAAGGTTTGTTCAACGGGCCCCCGGTCCGGTCGATTCCGCGCGTCTCGGAAGGATCATCCCCGGCTCCTGTCAATGCCCGTTGTAGCCGTAGGCCCCAATGGCGTTGAGCCATCGCCGGCGCTTGGCGTCGTCCATGGCGGCGATGCTGCCGATGATCGTCGTCCTGATCGGCCCGATGCCCACGAAGCCCAGGATGTTGCGCTTGAGGCTTCTCAGGCTGTGGGCCCGGAAATACAGGCGGTACGCGAGGGCCGGCATGCCCATGGTGACGATGATCCGGGCGGACCTGCCCTTCAGGAGCTTTTCTCCCATGGGGCTCGAATCGGACTTGAAGGCGAAGCCGGGGCGGAAGATCTGTTCGAGCAGGGCCTTGAGCATCGCGGGCATCCCGCCGAGCCAGAGCGGAAACACGATGACCACGTGATCGGCCCAGGCGACGGCCTCCTGGCATGCCCGGATGCCCTCGGGAGCCGGATCGTTCTCCCATTCCCGTTGCGAACGCAGGAGCGGCACCTCCATGTCGCCGAGCCTGAACAATCTGACCTCGTGCCCGCTCTCCTCGGCGCCCAGGCGATAGGCCTGCGCCGCCGCATGGCAGAAATGGGAGCGCTCCGGGTCCGGATGTCCGTCGATGATGACGATGCGTTGTGACAAGGCTTCCCCTTTTTCGGCTCATGGCTGCCGTCGGCGCCCCCTGCGGCGCCAAGAGCATCAGCCGGGTGCGCCGACGCTAGCGGGATCGGGAGCGATCCTCAATGACGTGGGCTTGGAAACAGGTCCGAAGGGGCCGGGGCCCAGGCGAACTTTCCCGCGTCCGGGCGGTTGAACCACCGATCTTGGCCCTTCCCGGAATCCGAACCGCCCTGAAAGGGAGCCCTCCTTGACCCGGATCCATGGCAACCGGCCGCAGCCGGACGAATTCTATCCCAAGCCGCCTCCCACCGAGCCGGCGCCTGCCATGCCGGTTCCGTCCGACACGCCCCTGCCGTCCGCGCCGGAGGTTCCGTCGTCCCTGCCGGAGCAGCCGCCCGAAGCGGAGCGACCGCCGGTCCGCCCGGCGCGGCCGCCGGAGGTGCCTTAAGCCAGAAGG
>DATHAU010000140.1:0-7527 GCA_035296545.1 Microvirga sp. | reverse complement strand
AAGAAGACGCAGCAGAAGCTCGCCGCCGAGGCCGAAGAAGGCGAGAATCCCGAAGGCGATGAGGCTCGCCCGGGTCGAGACCCGCCGGCGCTCCGCCGCGGTCATGCCCCGGGTCAGGGACACGAAGATCGGAGCCAGGGCCACCGGGTCGAGGGTGACGAGCAGGGTGACCAGGGCGGCGGAGATGAAGTCGGTGAGCATCGGCTGGACCTCGTGGCGAGCTTTGCGTTATGCCGTCGTTACGCGGTTTTGGCGAGGGGTGCGCAAGGATGTTCACGATTCTGGACCGGATCAGCTGGCCGGGCTCCCCCGCCAGGGCCAATGAGGACGCCTGCGGCGCATCGCAGGACTGGGCCTGGGTGATCGACACGTCCATCTTTCCCGGCACGCCCGCCATCATGCACGAGACCAGCGACGCCGCCTGGCTTGCCGGCTTCGTGAGCCGGCGCCTGTCGGACCTGGCGCCCCATGCGGAGGACGGCGTCTCCCTGGTCCGCCATGCCATGGAGGAGGCCCGGACGGCCTTCCTCGCCATCGCCCCCGAGGAGCGTCGCGATTCTCTCACCTGGCCCATCGGAGCCATGACGCTGGTGCGGCGCCGGGACGCCGCCCTCGACGTCTGGACCTTCGGCGACACCACGGCCTTCGTCCACCAGCCTGACGGCTCCGTGACCACGGCGGGGGAAGCGCCGGGCCTGCGAACCTTCGAGGCTGCCGCCGCGGCGAAGCTGCTCCAGGCGAGCGGCGCGACCCCTAAGACCATCGTGGGCACGCCTGAATTCCAGTCCTGGCTCGCCGAGCGCCGCCGGCGCCAGAAGCAGGGCGGGGGCCTTGCCCTCCTGGGCCTCGATCCGTCCGCCGCGGACCGGCTGCGGCATGAGGACGTCCCCTGTAGGGAGGGATCGGCGATCCTGCTCGCCAGCGACGGCTTCTCGGCGCTGGTGGATCTCTACAACCTGATGGACGCGAAAGGCCTGATGGAAGCGGCCCTGGCCTCCGGCCTCGAGCCGCTTGCCAGGGACGCCCGCCGGATCGAAACGGAGGTCGACCCAACGGGCAAGCTCTATCCCCGCTTCAAGGAGAGCGACGATACGACGGCCCTGCTCTTGCGGGCCTAGAGCCCGTCCGGTCCGGATCGGTGTCACTTTGGCGCGCGCCCCCGGGCCAGGGTTTTCCTTCCGGCGCAGGGGGTGTATAGATTTCCGGCCGTCGGTTGCCTCCGACAGGCATCGGCTTGACGCCACCCAGCCCCGAGCGCCCCGGCACTCCTGTCTGAGTGCAAGGACGGGAGCAGAGGGCGATCATGGGCACCCTGGAGAGCAGGTCGACCGTCATCCTCGTCGTCGAGGACGAGGCGCTGGTGCGCATGATCGCATCGGACATCCTCACGGAGAAGGGCGGCTACAGGGTTCTCGAAGCCGCCCATGCGGAGGAGGCGCTGACCCTCCTGGAATCCCGGCATGACGTGCGCCTGGTGTTCACGGACGTGGAGATGCCCGGTTCCCTCGACGGTTTCGCGCTAGCGCGGATCGTGGACATGCGGTTTCCCGGGATCAAGGTCATCGTCACGTCGGGGCGCATGACCCCGGGGGCAGGCGACCTGCCGAAGGGGACCCGGTTCCTGCCGAAGCCCTATGCGCCTCTGGCCCTGGTCGGGATGGTGCGGGGGATCCTGGACGAGGCGGAAAAGCCCATCATGGTGCCGCCCCAGGATGCTCCCGTCGTGGAGCAGGGCTCCCGAGTCCTGCCGGCGGCCATCAAGATCTCTCAGCCCCACACGGGCATCGGCGCTGCGGGCGGCCTCGCGCAGCCTCTCCCGGAGGCGGAGGAATAGGCTCTCTGCGCCGCTCCCGGTTCAGGCGGCCGGGGCCTGCTGCGGGATCTGCTCCACGAGCTCATCGGCCGCGCGCCCTCCCGCATAGCGCACCAGGGCGTCGACCCGCTGGTCGACCGAAGGGTGCGTAGCGAAGAGATCGGTGAAGCCCGAGCGGGGATTGTCGAGGCAGAGCTCCATCACGGCCGAAGGCACCCCCTCCAGTTCGCCCTTGCCCTCGATCTTGCGGAGCGCCGAAATCATGGCGTCGGGATTGCGGGTCAGTTCCACCGCGCCCGCGTCGGCCAGGTATTCCCGGCGGCGGGAGAGGGCGAAGCGGATCGCCACGGAGAGGACCCAGGCCACCGCGATGCACAGGAAGGCGAGCGCCTGCAAATGCCCGCCGCTCCCTTTCTTGGAATTGCTCTTGCGGTTGCCGAACAGGCGGAAGATCGCCTCGCCCACATAGGACATGATCCCGACGATCACGACGGCGATCACCATGGTGCGCACGTCGCCGTTGCGGATATGGGTGAGCTCATGGGCGAGGACCGCCTCCAGCTCGCCCTCGTCTAGGGCGTCGAGGAGGCCGCGGGTGACGGTGATCGTCTCCTGGTCCGGGCGGATTCCCGACGCGAAGGCGTTGGGCGCTTCCGTCTCCAGGATGCGCAGCTTCGGGGTGGCGAGCCCTCGCGAAATGCACAGGTTTTCGAGCAGGTTGTAGAGCCCGGGGTCGTCGGCCCGCTCGATGGGGTCGGAGCCCGTGGTGAGGTTCAGGAGCCATTCGTTGAAGCGCAGGGCGAACAGGACCCAGAGCCCGACCAGGACGGTGACGACCGGCCCGCCCGGGAACAGGGTCAGGGCGGCCGCCTCCCGCAGGAGGTCGCCGAAGGCGCGCGGCCCGTCCTGCGTCTCCGACAGGACCAGGGCCGTCAGCCCGAAGGTCATGAGGTAGAACAGCGCGAAGAGCCCGACGATCAGCACGGCCGAGCGGCGGCGGTTGGCCTGGATATGGGTGTAGAGGCCGAAGGCGGGCAGCACCGGAGGGGCCTCAGAAGGCGACCTTCGGGGGAGCGTCCAGCGCCTGGCGCTGGGTTTCCCCGATGTCGAAGAACGCCTGCACCCTGAACCCCATGGCGCCGGCGAAGATCACGGCCGGGAAGTGCTGGATGGCGGCGTTGTACTCGGCCACCCCGTTGTTGAAGAAGCGCCGGGCGGCGGCGAGCTTGTCCTCGATGTCGGAGAGCTCGGTCTGGAGATGCTGGAAGTTCTCGCTGGCCTTCAGGTCCGGATAGGCCTCGCCAAGGGCGAAGAGGCGGCCGAGGGCCCCCGACAGGGCGCTCTCGGCGGCGGCCTGGTCGGCCGGGCCCTGCGCCCTCAGGGCGGCGTTGCGGGTCTGGACCACCGCCTCCAGGGTGCCGCGCTCGTGGGCGGCGTAGCCCTTCACGGTCTCGAGGAGGTTGGGCACCAGATCGTGGCGCTGCTTGAGCTGCACGTCGATGTCGGCGAAGGCCTGGTTGACCCGGGCGCGCAGGCTCACGAGGCTGTTGTAGGTCCAGATTCCAAAGAGTACGACGAGTCCCAGAACCGCCCAGATCGCCCAATCCATTGCCGACGCCCCCGTGTTTTTTCCCTTAGGTCACCCATGCCACGGCCAGGCCTGGTGGGCAAGTTATGATGTTGCCGCACGCGGTATCGCTGCTCACGGCATCGACTTCCGAGAGCGGCTTGAAGTGTAGGTGTGGATGAAGCGGGTCCACGACCTGTCAGGAAGGCCATGGCCATCGTATGAACAAAATAACGTTATTTGAAGGTGCCTCCCTATGCACCAATGCACACCAAGTTCCGATTGGACCTGCCATGTTCGCCCGTTACGTGCTCCTGACGCTGGCCTCACTGCTGCTAGTCTCCTCCGCCTACCCGCAGGCAGCCGCTCAGGAGGAGCGGCGCGAGCCCATGCTGACCGTACTGGGCAAAGGCCGGTATGAGGTGAAGCCCGATTTGGCCCAGTTCCGGGTGGCCGTTTCCACGACAGGCAAGACCCTGGAGGCGGCGACCGAGCCCCACCCGGAAAGGGCGGCCCGCGGCTCCAAGGTTCTTCAGGGACTTAGAGGAGAAGGGCTCGAGATCGAGAAGAGCGATTTCGAGCTGAAGGAGAATTGGGGCACGCGCCCCGTTGCTTCTGCTCAGTCCGGAGCCGGGGCAAAACCAGAACGTGTCCTTGAGGGGTATACGGCGACAACGTGGTTTTCCTTGAAAACGGGATCGATCGACAAACTCGACCATGTTGTCGCCAAGCTGGTGGCCTCGAATCTCTTTCACATTGAAAGAGTTTACTACCGTGTCATCCAGGAGCGCGCCGCCCTCAACCAGGCGCGACGCGACGCCATGATGGATGCCCTGGAGCAGGCCCGCGCCTATGCGGAACCGGTCGATCTCGAACTGGAGCAAATCATTTCCGTCACCGACGGCTCGGCCGAAGCGCCTGGTGGGTACGCAGACTTGCCCGCCCCACTTCAGCGTGGCCCATTCAGTCTGCAGATCGTACCCCCCGCAATTGTGGAATTCACCGCCTCGGTGAACGTGACGTGGCGCATCGCCCCTCGCAGGGCGAAATGACGCCGGCGCATCCGCCTCGCTTTCCTAGGATGTACGAAGGTGAAAGTTAAGACTTTTCATACACTTGATGATTAGCCTGCGTCAGGTCACGAGCTTGGCCGTCCCAAGCCTTGCCCATCCCGTTGCAGGCACTCTTTCGTATTGGGAAAACCCCGGCTAAAACCTTGAAAAACGCCCGAAAAAACGCCATCTAAGGTACCTGATCCCACCTGGATTCGCGGGGCTGCCCGACGGCTTGACGGAGCGGCATGGAAATGCCGCCTCTCGCGAAGGGCAGACCGTTTTAAGAAAGACCAACCTTGACCGATCCGAACGATATCCGCTCCGGCGGCCCCGCGGGGAGCCCGCCGGCCAGCGACATCAAGCTGATTTCCATCGTCGACGAGATGAAGCGCTCGTACCTCGATTACGCCATGAGCGTGATCGTGAGCCGCGCTCTCCCGGACGCCCGCGACGGCCTCAAGCCCGTGCACCGGCGCATCCTCTACGCCATGCACGAGAGCGGCTACACCCCCGACAAGAAGCACGTGAAGTCGTCCCGCATCGTGGGCGACGTGATGGGTCAGTATCACCCCCACGGCGACCAGGCGATCTACGACGCCCTCGTGCGCATGGCGCAGGACTTCTCCCTGCGCCTGCTGCTCGTGGACGGGCAGGGCAATTTCGGCTCGGTGGACGGGGATCCCCCGGCGGCCATGCGCTACACCGAGTCCCGCCTCACCCGGGCGGCGATGCCGCTCCTCGAGGACATCGACAAGGACACGGTCGACTTCAACCCCAACTACGACGAATCGAAATACGAGCCGGCGGTTCTGCCGGCCCGCTTCCCCAACCTCTTGGTCAACGGCGCCGGCGGCATCGCGGTGGGCATGGCCACCAACATGCCCCCCCACAACTTAGGGGAGGTCATCGACGGCTGCCTGGCCTACATGGAGAATCCCGGCATCTCCGCCGAGGAGCTGATCGAGATCATTCCCGGCCCGGACTTTCCCACCGGCGCCATGATCCTGGGACGCGCGGGGGCGCGCTCGGCCTACACCACGGGCCGCGGCTCCATCATCATGCGGGCCAAGTCCGAGGTGGAGGAGATCCGCAAGGACCGCGAGGCGATCATCTTCAGCGAGATCCCCTATCAGGTGAACAAGGCCTCCCTGATCGAGAAGATCGCCGAGCTGGTGCGCGAGAAGAAGGTCGAGGGCATCTCCGACCTGCGCGACGAATCCGACCGGGACGGCATGCGCATCGTGGTCGAGATCAAGCGCGACGCCATGGCGGACGTGGTGCTCAACCAGCTCTACCGCTACACCCCGCTCCAGACCAGCTTCGGAGCCAACATGGTGGCCTTGAACGGCGGCCGCCCCGAGCTGATGAACCTGAAGGACCTCATCCGCGCTTTCGTGGACTTCCGCGAGGAGGTCGTGTCCCGCCGGACCAAGTTCCTGCTGGGCAAGGCCCGCGAGCGCGCCCACGTGCTGTGCGGCCTGGCCATCGCGGTGGCCAACATCGACGAGGTGATCCGCCTCATCCGCACCGCGCCCGATCCGAACACCGCCCGCGAGGCCCTCATGGGCCGCGACTGGCCGGCGCACGACATCGCGCCGCTGATCGCGCTCGTGGACGACCCGCGCCACAAGATCAACGACGACGGCACCTACCGCCTGTCCGAGACCCAGGCCCGCGCCATCCTGGACCTGCGCCTGCAGCGCCTCACCGCCCTCGGCCGGGACGAGATCGGCGACGAGCTCTCCAGGCTCGCGGCCGAGATCTCGGACTATCTAGACATCCTGCGCTCCCGCGCCCGCATCATGGCCATCATCAAGGGCGAGCTGATCGAGATCCGCACCGCCTTCGCCACCCCGCGCAAGACCCAGATCGTCGACTGGGACTCGGACGTGGACGACGAGGACCTGATCGCCCGGGAGGACATGGTGGTCACCGTGTCCCATGCGGGCTACATCAAGCGCGTGCCGCTCTCCACCTACCGGGCGCAGCGCCGCGGCGGCAAGGGCCGCGCCGCCATGACCACCCGCGATGAGGATTTCGTCACCCGCCTCTTCGTGGCCAACACCCACACGCCGGTGATCTTCTTCTCGTCCGAAGGCCAGGCCTACAAGGAGAAGGTGTGGCGCCTGCCGGTGGCGGCTCCCAACGCCAAGGGCAAGGCCCTGGTGAACATGCTGCCCATCAAGCAGGGCGAGCGCATCACCACCATCATGCCGCTCCCCGAGGACGAGGCGTCCTGGGACAAGCTCGACGTGATGTTCGCCACCTCCCGCGGCACGGTTCGCCGCAACAAGCTGTCGGACTTCGTGCAGGTGAACCGCGGCGGCAAGATCGCCATGAAGCTGGACGAGGGCGAGCATATCGTCGACGTGCAGATCTGCTCGGAGCATGACGACGTGCTGCTCACCACCGCCAAGGGCCAGTGCATCCGCTTCCCCGTCACCGACGTGCGCGTGTTCAAGGGCCGCGACTCCATGGGCGTGCGCGGCATCAACCTGGGCGAGGGCGACGACATCATCTCCATGGCGATCCTGCGCCACGTGGAGGCCACGGGCGACGAGCGCTCGGCCTATCTCAAGATGCGCCGGGCCGTCATGGGCGAGCAGACCGGGCCCGAGACCGAAGCGGCGGACGATGCGGAGGAGACCGCGGCGTCCGACGCCTCCCTGTCGCAGGAGCGCTATGCCGAGATGAGCGCGCAGGAGCAGTGCATTCTCACGCTCTCCGAGAAGGGCTACGGCAAGCGCACCTCGTCCTACGAGTACCGCATCACCGGACGCGGCGGCAAAGGCATCACGGCCATGGCGGTCAACAGCCGCAACGGCCAGCTCGTGGCCTCGTTCCCGGTGGAGAACTCCGACCAGATCATGCTGGTCACCGACGGCGGCCAGCTGATCCGCGTGCCGGTGGAAGGCATCCGCATCGTCGGCCGCAACTCCCAGGGCGTCACGGTCTTCTCCACCCGCGGCAAGGAGAAGGTGGTCTCGGTGGAGCACATCGAGGGCGAGGATGACGACGACATCGCCGAGGCAGGCGAGGGCGATGCCGCCGAGGGCGGAGAGGCGTAAGCTCCCCCCTTATGCAGTAGTGCG
>DATHAU010000139.1:0-2974 GCA_035296545.1 Microvirga sp. | reverse complement strand
GCATAGGAGAGCGCGATGTCGTGGGCGTTGCCGGTGGCGTCCTGGTGGATGGCGATGAGGGTCGGCACGCCGCCGCCGCGCTGGTACTCCGAGCGCACCGTGTGGCCCGGGCCCTTGGGGGCCACCATGAGCACGTCCAGGTCCTTGCGGGGCTCGATGAGGTTGAAGTGCACGTTGAGGCCGTGGGCGAAGAGCAGCGCCGCGCCGTCCTTCATGTTGTCGTGAAGGTCGTTGCGGTAGATGTCGGCCTGGAGCTCGTCCGGGGTGAGCATCATGACCACGTCGGCCCAGCGGGCGGCCTCGGCCACCTCCATGACCTTGAGGCCGGCCTTCTCGGCCTTGGCGGCGGAGGGCGAGCCCTTGCGCAGGGCCACGACGATGTCCTTCACGCCGGAATCGCGCAGGTTCAGGGTATGGGCATGGCCCTGGCTGCCGTAGCCGACGATGACAACCTTCTTGCCCTTGATCAGATTGATGTCTGCATCGCGATCGTAATAGACGCGCATGGTTCTCTCGTCCCTTGTCTCACAGGGGGCTTTCCCCCGGCCTCGCCAGCGTTGCACCCGCCCCTTGGACCCTGCGCAACATTTCTCGTGTCTGGGGCCGCTTTTACCGAACAAAACTGCGCTGGCAAGGTGCCGCCCGTAGAAAAACTGCGGGGCCGGCCCGCGCCCGACGCAGGGGGCCGCTCCCTTCCGGCAGGAGGGCAATCCGGTCCGGGGCGGTTCAAACCTCCCTCCGGCGCCCTAGTTCAGGGCTCATCTCCCCTCGAGAAGGATGATCCCCCATGGAGCGCCTCGCCACCCCCGAAGACGTGATCTCGTTCTGGCGCGACGCCGGGCCGGACCGGTGGTTCGCCAAGGACGAGGCCTTCGACCAGGCCTGCCGGGACCGCTTCATGCCCACCTACGAGGCGGCCGCCCGAGGCGACCTCAACGAGTGGGAGCTCACCCCCGAGGGCTCGCTCGCGGTCATCCTCCTCCTCGACCAGTTCCCCCGCAACATGTTCCGGGGACGGCGCGAGACCTACAGGGCCGACCCGGTGGCTCTGATGGCCGCCGACCGGGCCATCGAGCGGGGCTTTGACGCCCAGGTGGAGCCGGCCTTCCGCCGCTTCTTCTACCTGCCCTTCATGCATTCCGAATCCCTGCGCCACCAGGAGCGCTCGGTGTCCCTCAACGAGGCCCTCGGCGACGCGGAATCCATCAAGTGGGCGCGCCACCACCACGACATCGTGGCCCGCTTCGGCCGCTTCCCCCACCGCAACGCCATCCTGGGCCGGGAGACCACGCCGGAGGAGGAGGCATTCCTGAGGGAGAGCGAGTTCAGGGGGTGAATGGAACAAGGTTGCGAAGCGGCGATCCTTCCGGGATAGTCGGCGCCTTCCGAGGCCTCCCTCCCAAGGACCAGCGTCATGCGGGCGTCCACAACCAGAACCATCAGGCTCCTGAGCGCCGTCGGGTCATTGCTGCTGGCGGGCCTTGTCCTGTGCGGCGTCCCGCAGGGCGCCGCCGCTGAAGAGGTCGACACCTTCGGAGGGCGGCTGCCGTTCCCGTCAGGACGAAAATGCTTCAGCCGGACCTTCGACGAGAGCCACATGAAGGCGCATCCGAACCAGCGCATCACCTCGATCTCCCTGCTGATATCGACCGGGGAAGACGACAAGTACAAGTATTGGCCCTACATGGTGGTCGTTCGCCTGAAAGGCGCGAAGGGGGCGTTTTGGCAGGGGGACTCGTGCGAGTTCAGGAAGGGCGCATTCCGCTGCCCGGTTTCCTGCGACGGTGGAGAATTCTACCTGGCTGTCCCGGAAACGGGCTCCGGCCTGCGTCTCGACGTCGACAAGAACTATCTCCTGCAGGGCGGCTGCGGCGACAACCGCAAGCCCGTCTTCCTTTCTGCCAAAACGGAAGAGCCGTCATACGCTCTCGAAGCGCGGGAGATGAAAGTCTGCGCCTCCCAGATCCCGGCCTCGCGCGAGGCCCGCGCGTGGTTCAAGGATCTCATGTCCCTCAAGCCGCCCCCTGCTCAGGGAAAGTCGAAGAGCCTTGCGAAATAGCTGTCCCGTCCGGGCGATCCCCGGCCTGACGAAGACGTCCCGGACCATGACAGGCAAGGGCCTGGGTGGGGTCCCGTCCTGGCTGCTGGCAGGACTGGCCATGGGCTTGAGCCTGCACGGCGCTTCAGCCCAAACCATCGCCGCCCTCGGAGGGCGGCTGCCGGATGCGTCCGGCATGAGGTGCTACGGCCGAGCCTTCGACAAGGGCCATCTGGCGGCCCATCCGAAGCAGCGGATCACCTCGATCACCCTGGCGATCTCATCCGCGCGACACTCCGGCGAGCTTCGGCTGTGGCCCTATGTGATGATGGTCCGCATGAAGGGCGAGAAGGCCGCCCTGTGGCAGACCGAAACCTGCGAGTTCAACGAGGCCGGGGCATTGCGCTGCATCGTCGCCTGCGACGGCGGGCATTTCACCCTCTCGGCTCCCGAGACGGGCTCCGGGCTGCGCCTGGAGCTCGGCGACCACTACACCCTCCAGGGCGGCTGCGGCGACGACCGAAAGCCTGTCGTTTTGTCGGCCACCACCGAAGAGCCCGCCTACACGCTGGACGCCAAGGACATGAAGGCGTGCCGGTCGCAGTTCCGCGCCTCCCGCAAGGCCTCGGAGGTGCTTCGGGAGATCGGCGGGATGCGTTGAGCCCACGATTCCGCCCGTCCCCGCCTCTCCTGAGCGGCCTGCCGACAACGGTTCGCAACGCCACGGGCCCTCATCCTGAGGAGGTGCGCAGCACCGTCTCGCAGCCTCATCCTGAGGAGCAGACGAAGTCTGCGTCTCGAAGGATGAGGAGGAGCCGTGAGCCAGCCTCTCAGGATGAGGGCGAGGGTGTGAGGAGCCGGACTTGCCCGAAGACGCGGGCATCATCCGGACTCCAAGCGCCGACCCCGTCACATCCCTTCCGCCCCCCGCGCCAT
>DATHAU010000138.1:0-6094 GCA_035296545.1 Microvirga sp. | reverse complement strand
GTGGTCACTCTTCAAAATCAAGGAGATTTGACGCCTATGATGCTTACTGATCCCCTATGATCAAGTTTACTGCCAGATTGTAGATCTGGGGGTCCCCTGTTCAAGCCAGGGCGGCTGTACCACTTCAAAATGGAGCACTTTGCCCCTGCCCGGCCGGTGCCTCGCTCCGTAGAACTTGTGCTTCCCGTCCGTAGGGCCCGCCTGTCCAGCCTGAAATGGGGCTCCGACTCGCGGACCGTCCCTGCCACGACGCTTGGCCGGTCAGACGGCTGTCGCCGGTCTTTCGCCGGGACGGGTTCCGTGAGGCGCTCTGTCCGGCCGGTCGCCCTTGCGCGCGCCCCCCAGCTTCGCCGGGTGCATCCGCCCCTTCCCGAGTGGAATCCTGGCCCCGTCGGCTTACCTCTCCCGGCATCCCGCAGGCCTGTTTCAGGTGTGTGGCGGCTGTGGCGCGTAATATTGCAGTAAGGGTACCTCTCCGGAGGAACAAAGATTGGATTCCTGCCGTTAAAGGTCCAACTCGATCCGCCACGAGCGGATCGCCCCATCGGTACGGAACCTTTCAGCCAAGGTTCCCAATGGCCCGTCCGGCGCGTTGGGATCCAGCATATCATTCAACGTTACTTAGGAACAGAACAGTCATGGATCACAACATCGTCTATAAAGAGCAGGCTTCGCCCGTTGCTCACAACATGTTCCATCCTGTTGCGACAGCCTTGATCTGCCAGAACACCCTGCTCCGCCGGGGCATCGGCCACATCCTCTCGGGAACGCGCTTCGTCCTGTCGGAGGACGCCTGCGAGGACGCGAACGGGCTGCCGGCCGTGACGGACAACCCGCCCGAGCTGTTCCTGATCTGCGACAATCGTTCGTCCGACGAGTATGTGGCCGTCATTCAGCGGCTGAAAGAGCAGTACCCCTCCGCCCGGGTGGTGATCTTCGCCGACCACATGGAGCCCAAGGCCATCATCCAGGTCTGCCAGGCCGGGGCGGACGGGCTCTGCTCGACCACCATGAACCACGACGCCCTGATCAAGGCGCTCGGGCTCGTGATGCTGGGCGAGACCTTCATTTCGTCCAGCCTGTGCCTGCCCCTGATCGACCAGATGCTGAGCGGCGCTCCCGCCCTCGCGCCCGTTCCGACGAGCGACTTCTCCTCCGCCAGCCGGTTGTCGACCCGGGAGGCCCAGATCCTGCGCTGCCTCATGCAGGGCTCCTCCAACAAGCTGATCGCCCGGGACCTCGGGGTGGCCGAAGCGACGGTCAAGGTTCACATCAAGACCATCCTGAGAAAGGTCAAGGTGGCGAACCGCACCCAGGCGGCCATGTGGGCGCAGCAGAATCTCGCGGTCGCCGCGCAGCCCTGACAGGACCATATTCCATACCTACTCGGAGGTAGGGCATACCTCTCTTGGGAGATTGTGAGGCGGCGCTCCTAGCCTTATGAGGTAGGTCAGCGCGTTCGGAACCGATCTTCAAAAAGCAAGCGGACGGACGCGGCGAGAACGAACCTGTTCTCATGCTGGGGGCAAAAATGGATTATCAAGTCGAGCTGGTGGCTCGAGCGTTCTACGACGCCGAGTACGAAGGATTCTCCTGGGACCACGAACCCGAGATCCTCAAGAAGCAGTTCCGGGAATATGCGCGCAACGCCATCAATCTTCTGGACGAAGACATCGGCGTTCTGCTCCTGGCCCTGGAAGAGGCCGCGCACGAGCGCCCGCGCGAAGCCCGAGCCGCAGCCTAGATCCTCCTGGACCGCCCGATCCGCCCTCTCACGGCCCCTCGGCCGGGGGAGGGCTGAGGCGTTCCTTAAAAAGGGCCCCGCACCTGGAGGACGCGCCGTGGCGGCTCTTGCCTTGCAACGCGCGGGGGATAGCCTGAAAGCTGGAACTTTCCACATCTAGCCCGATATATTATCCCGACCAGCGTCAGCGCCCTGCAAGCTGCCCCAGCCATCCGATCCAGAGCCGGTCAGGACCAGACCTGGCACCGAGGGAGTGAGCCTTGAGCCCCTACGAACTCCTCGTCACCCTTTGCGGTGGAACCTGGAACGGGGTGATTGTCCACGTCATCACCAATGTGATGATCGGGACGGCCTATATTTCCATCCCCATCGTCATCGTGGCGTACCTGAGGCGCCGGCCCGACATCGAGAATCGCTGGGTGTTCTGGTGCTTCACGGCCTTCATCCTGGGCTGCGGCTTCACCCATTTCGGCCATGTGCTCGCCCTCTGGAACCCCCGGTTCTACCTGTTCTCCCAGCTGGCGGACATCTTCACCGCCGTGGTGTCCTGCCTGACGGCCATCGCCCTGTGGCCCCTCTTGCCGGCCATGGCCAAGATCCCGACGCCCCGGCAGCTCATGCGGATGATCCACGAGCGCGACGAGGCGGTGGGCCAGCTCGGGCAGCACAAGGAGATCCTGGTCAAGGAGCTGAACCACCGGGTTCGCAACAACCTCCAGATCCTCCAGGGCGTGGTCTCCATGATGATGCGCGACTCCCGCAGCAGCGGCACGCCCCCGCAGCAGCTGCTGGGCACCATCCTCAACCGGATCATGGCGGTCTCCCGGGTGCACGACCGCATCTATTCGGACAGCCTGCAGCCGGGGCAGATCGAGACCCGGGAGTTCATCGAGTCCATCTGCCGGGATCTCGGCACCCAGTTCGAGGCCGCGATCGAGACCGACATCGACCGCATGATGATGTCCGTGGACGAGAGCGTGCCGGTGGCCATGATCGTCAACGAACTGGTCACCAACGCCCTCAAATACGGCAGGCCCGGGGACCAGCAGGCCCGGGTCAAGGTGGTGTTCAAGCGCCGGGACGAGGACAAGTGGCTGCTGTCCGTGGAGGACAACGGGCCCGGGCTCCCGCCCGACGCGGAAAAGGGCCGGTCCATCGGCATGCGGCTGATCCGAAGCCTGGCGACCCAGCTCGGCGGCGCCCTCGAGGTCGCCTCGTCCCCCGCCGGGTCGCGCTTTTCCATCAACGGGGCCATGGGGAGGGAGGGCGCCGGGTCTCCGGTGTAACGGCTCCGTGGCCGGGTCTCGCGAGCCGCCTCTCACGCCGCCGTCCATTCGGCTCTTCCTCCAGGCAGGTTTTCGGGCGCGGTCACCGGCATACCTTTGAGCCGCGCTTGCCGGTCTAGGGCAGGGCACGGGCGCTCGGCGAACGCGTGAAGATCCGTCTTCGCCACGCTCACCAGCAGGCCTCCGGTCCAGAGGGCGTCGGCAACATCCGCCTGCTTGTTCGCCCCGGCGAGAGCCCCGGCCTCCATGCGGCCGGCTTGGCCATGAACGGGCTCAGGCAGGCTATCGACGCCACAACAACAAGAGCGGGTCTGAGCCTTCTGCCTCCAAGGGTCCTTGGCGGGTCGCGCCGCCCCGGGAGCGGCCTATGCCTTGCGCCGATTCGACAGCCGGCGCTCGTTGGCCCGCACGTGCTTGCGGTAGCGGCTGATCACCGCCTTGTGCGAGCCGCCCGTGGCCAGGGTCGTGGAGGCCTCCACGAGGGCCGCGACCTTCTCCGTCACCATGAGCTGGGCCTCCACGGCGGCGGCCGCGTCGCCCACGGCCAGCTTGGCGAGGCGCAGGCCGATGACCCGCTGGGCCTCGAAGCCCAGCATCATCGTCTGGAGGGAGAGATCGAACAAGTTGCGAACCATCGGGGCCCCGTTCATGTGGCAATTGTCAGAGGATCAACGTTGCCCGAGGCGGATCGGGTCCGGGCCGGCTCTCATGAGCCCCGCCGGGAGCAAGAGGCGGGACCTGAAGCTCTTGTCAGTAGCACCGATGGGGCCCGACGCCCATGGATCATCTGCGCAGACCTGGGATGCGCTCCAGGCGTTCGAGCCTCCTCCGGGGCCCCTCGGATGAGCCCCTCCGAACCGGGTCCGGCGCACAGGAGCGCATCCGGGCGGGGCAGGGGAGGGGCCGCGCATCCGTCATATTTTCCCTTGCCCACGATTCTCACGGCCCTAACATGTCACCTGATCCTGCAGGGCCGCCATCGGCCCGTCAGGCTTTCCCGCGAGCGAAAAAGGCTCGCCTATTCTCACGAATCGGCCGCAGAGCCGGATCCAAGGAGGAATGCCCGCATGCTCGCTGTGAATCGCCGTCTCGTGCTCGGCCTCGCGGCCGCCGCCGCCCTGTCCCTGCCGGCTTTGCCCGCCAGCGCACAGACCAAGCTCAAATGGGCCCATGTCTACGAGACATCGGAACCGTTCCACACCCAGTCCGTCTGGGCCGCCCAGGAGATCGCCAAGCGCACCAACAACCGCTACCAGATCGACGTCTTCCCGGCCTCCCAGCTCGGCAAGGAGAGCGACATCAACCAGGGCCTCTCCCTGGGCACGGTCGACATCATCATCTCGGGGCCGAGCTTCGCCGCCCGCAGCTATCCGCCGGTGGGCGTCGGCTACTACCCCTATGCCTTCCGCGACGCCTCCCACCTCATGGCCTTCGCCAAGAGCGACGTGTTCAAGGAGCTCAGCGGGGGCTATTCCGAGAAGACCGGGCACCAGATGCTCGCCCTCACCTATTACGGCGTGCGCCACACCACCACCAACAAGCCGTTCAAGACCTGCGCCGAGATGAAGGGCCTCAAGATCCGCGTGCCCGACGCCCCGGCCTATCTCGCCACCCCGCGCTCCTGCGGCGCCAACACCACGCCGATCGCCTTCGCCGAGGTCTACCTGGCGCTCCAGAACGGCACCGTGGACGCCCAGGAGAACCCCCTGACCACCATCGAGGCCAAGAAGTTCTACGAGGTGCAGAAGAACATCGTGCTGACCGGCCACATCGTCGATCACCTCGTCACCATCGTGTCCAAGCAGACCTGGAGCAAGCTCTCCGACGAGGACAAGAAGATCTTCGGCGCGGTTGCCCAGGAGGCCGCCGGCCGCGCCACGGCCGAGATCCAGGCTAAGGAGAAGGAGCTGATCGACACCTTCAAGCAGAAGGGCTTGAACATCGTCGAAGTGAACAAGGACGAGTTCAGGGACGCGGTGATGAAGAACGTCACCTTCGAATCCCTCGGCTACCGGAAGGCCGACTACGACAAGATCCAGGCCATGAAGTCGGAAGCCATGTAAGGCTCCCGGGAGGGCCGCCCCCGGCGGCCCTCTCCTTGCGCCGGGGAGCAATCCCCTCCGCGCTTCCCTGCAGCTTCCAAGGATTGAGGTTCGGCCTGCGATGACGCCCGAAATCCACACCCAGGTGACTGCCGAGGAGCTGGCGCAGACCTTCGAGGAGAGCGGGCACGCGCCGGTCGATCTCTCCGACTACGCCTTCGAGGACTGGCTGGCGCTCGGGCTGTTCTGGGCCATGTGCCTTGCGGTCTTCGTGCAGTTCTTCACCCGCTACGTGCTCAACGACTCCTTCGCCTGGACGGAGGAGATCGCGTCCAACCTCAACGTGGCGCTGGTCTTCGTGGGCTCGGCCATGTGCGTGCGCCTGAGCCGGCACATCCAGGTCGATTTCCTCTACCGCTTCCTGCCTCCCCGCGCCGGACGCCTGCTCGCCACGGGGGTCGACGTCGTGCGCGTGGCCTTCTTCGCCTACGGGGCCGTTCTGATCTGGCGCTTCATGGATATCGTGGCGGACGAGCAGATGACCACGATCCCGCTGCCGAAGAACCTCGCCTACGCCTTCGTCTTCATCGGCTTCGTCCTGATGTTCTTCCGCTCCCTCCTGGTCGCCGTCGCCAACTGGCGGCGCGGCTATTCCGTGCTCGAACGGCCCGAGGCGTTCGACGCACCTGTCGTGGCTGAATCCTGATGCTCATTCTCATCGGCTCCTTTCTCGTCCTGATGATCCTGGGGGTGCCCGTCGCCATCTCCATGGCGGTGGCCTCGCTGCTCTACATCCTGGCCACCGGCATGGTGCCGGACGTGATCGTGGCGCAGCGCATGATCGCCGGCGTGGAGAGCTTTCCGCTGCTCGCGGTGCCCTTCTTCATCCTGGCCGGCAACCTCATGAACATCGCCGGCGTGACCGGCCGCATCTATGCCTTCGCGGTGGCCCTCGTGGGCTGGATGAAGGGCGGGCTCGCCCAGGTGAACATCATCGGCTCGGTGATCTTCTCGGGCATGTC
>DATHAU010000137.1:0-1637 GCA_035296545.1 Microvirga sp. | reverse complement strand
CAGGCGTCGAAAATCTCAAATAGCTGTAAGCATTTGGCATAGGGCGTCCTCAGGTGAGGCTTTAATCCTATGGACACATATTCTTCGGGTCAAGCGACCACGAGGTCAAGCGCCTGCAGAAGGTGACCGAGGAGCAGAACTACCGCCTCTCGGGCCTGACCAACCGCTACGGCGAAATGGAGACCCAGCTCGAGGCCACGCTCCAGCGCGCGTCCGAGCTCGAGTCCAAGCTCATGTCCGAGCAGGTGCTGCGCCATCGCCTCGAGACCCAGCTCGACGCCGAGCGCTCGGCCCACCAGGGCGCGCTCTCGTCCCTGGACATGAAGATCGAGGGGCTGCAATCGCGCCTCTCCGCCACGGACAAGATCCTGGCCCATACCCGCGACCAGCTGCGCGACAAGAACGAGGCCCTGCGCGGGGCCGAGCGCAGCCTGAAGGAAACCGCCATCGAGAAGAACACCCTCGTGCGCCGCCTGGAAGCCTCCCAGCAGGAGGCCGAGCGCCAGGTCGCCATGGTCAACGAGTTGCAGCGCTCCCGGGTCGAGTTGCAGGAGCGCGTCGAGATGCTCGGCAAGGCCATCGCGGCCAAGGACTTCCAGATCGAGAGCTCCGACAACAAGGTGGCGAGCCTGTCCGAGCGCATCGACCAGCTCACCAAGCGCTTCGAGCAGGACCGCAACGCCCTGGAGGCCGCCAACCGCCGCCTCACGGAAGAGCTGCAGAACGAAAGGTCCGAGCGCTCCCTGCTCCAGGGCGCCCTGGAAATCGCCCGCGAAAGCCGGGTCAAGATCCAGAAGAAATACGTCGCCCTGCGCAAGAGAACCCGCCTCGACGCCCAGGACGACGATCCGGCCCTCATGGACGAGGAGGCCGAGGCGGAGACGAACGTGCGGCCGTTGAAGTCGAGCGACGCGGAGTAGGGACCTCTCCCGCAAAGCCCCGCACCTGCTGCGGGTTTTTCTTGAGCCCTAGGACTCTACGACTTCCATGACGTCATTCCGGCCTTGCTAAGATCCTGCAAAGGGCCACTTTGGCTTGCA
Organism: Microvirga sp.; assembly: GCA_035296545.1. Taxonomy (GTDB): domain Bacteria; phylum Pseudomonadota; class Alphaproteobacteria; order Rhizobiales; family Beijerinckiaceae; genus Microvirga. Next base: position 597 of record DATHAU010000137.1, on the reverse strand, counting down.
TCATCTTGGTCCGACTCCGGCTGGAGGTTCGGGAGCTTTCACGTGGACGCTCCCGACTCGATTCCAGGTTCGCGGTGCCGGCCGCATCCCTGACCAAAGGACACGCCCCATGCCCCATCCCGCCATCGCCGAAAACCGCGTCGCTGTCGTCACCGGAGCCGCGAGCGGCATCGGGCTTGCAGCCGCCAGGCGCTTCGCGAGCCTGGGGATGAAGGTCTGCCTGGCCGACTTGGCCGGCGAGGCCCTTGAGCGGAGCGCCGCGGAGGTGGCGGCTCTTGCCGCGCGTCCCGAGGACGTGATCGCCGTCGCCACCGATGTGGGCCGGCGCGAGGCCGTCGAAGCGCTGAGGGACAGGGTCTATGCCGCCTTCGGCGAGGTCGCCGTTCTGATGAACAATGCGGGCACGGAAGGCGGCGGCCAGATCCTTGGCGACCCGGAGCGCTGGCGGGCTATCCTCGACACCAATCTCTGGGGCGTCGTCAACGGGGTGCAGGCTTTCGCCCCCGCCATGGCGGAGCAGGGCACCCCCTGCGCCATCGTCAACACGGGCTCGAAGCAGGGCATCACCACGCCTCCGGGCGACACCGCCTACAACGT
>DATHAU010000136.1:0-4378 GCA_035296545.1 Microvirga sp. | reverse complement strand
GAGGGCTGCCTGCGCTTCGTCGGCCAGGCTCTGAGGCCTAGGCCGGGGCTCCCAGCCGCCGAAGGATCTCCGCCGCCGCCCGCTCGCCCTCCTCCCAGGCGCCGCCCGCCGTGCCCCATTGGGCGCGGGACAGGGCCTCCCCGGCAAACCAGATCCGCTCCGCCACCGGGTCCTTCAGGGTATCGCGGGCCGCCGAGAGCCCCGGCGGCACCACCGCCCAGGAGGCGCGCGACCAGGGATCGTGCCGCCAGGCGGTGCTGTGCAGGACCCTCAGGTTCCTGATCGCCCCGTGCCCGAACTGCTCCGCCAGGACCGCCCGGGCAAAGCGCGCCGGGGCATGGGCGTCGCGCCTGTCGAACGAGGCGGCCGTCGGCTGGTCGAGCTCGAAGAAGTGAAACGGTGCGCCGTCGATGCAGGTCAGGAGGCCCGGCGGCGCGAGGCGGGCGCCCGTGAGGCTGGCGAGCCTGTCCGCCCCGCGAAAGGGCGAATCGGGCCAGTGCAGGATCACATGCTCGTAGACCCCTTGCGTGAAGCCCCGGATGGCCGCCTCGAACGGGTCCGGCAGGGCCGGCGCGAAGCGGATCGCCCCCTCTTGCAGCACGGCCATGGGCGCGGTGACGATCACGGCCCTTGCCCGCAGGGTTCCGGCGGCGCTCTCGACCCTCACCCCCTGGCCCGACCAGTCGATGCGGTGGACGGCCGCGCCGAGGCGGACCGGCAGGCGGCGCGCGAGCCTTGCCACATAGGCGCCGAGGCCGCCGGCGATGAACAGGTTGTCGGAATATTCCATGCTGGGAAAATCGTGCAGGCTCACCTGGTCGAGGGGACGGCCCGACACCAGGCCGTGGATGGCCGCGACCCGGCGGCCCTCGGGCCCCAGGGGCGGCAGGGCCTTGGCGGCCGCCTGGTCCTCCCGGGCCCTTGCGGCCTGTGTCATCGCCCGGTCGGCCCTGTCGAAGGCCCAGTCGAGGGCGGCCCGCTGCGCCCGGCTGCCGGGCCTGCCCCTGACGAAGACATGCCCTTCCGCCGGAGCGCGGCGCAGGGGCTCGCCCCGGGCGAAGCCCAGGGCCACCAGGGGATTGATCGGCCCCGCATGGAGCCAATGGGCGCCGAGATCGAGGGGGTGGCCCCGGAACGGGGCGGTGACGGCCCGCCCGCCCACCCGGTCCCGCGCCTCCAGCACCGTCACGGTCAGCCCCGCCGCCACGAGGCGTCGCGCCGCGCCGATTCCGGCGCTGCCCGCGCCTACGATCGCCACGTCAGGGGTCGCGGCGGCACTCATGTTAGACAAGGATTCACCCTCCCGCTGCAAGGCTCTCCCGGCCCTCTCGTCTTGCAAGGGGTTCGATCATAAGTAAAGGCCGCGCCTCCCGTCGGGCGGGCCGCAAGAGGAGATCGACGAGAGATGCTGTTCCAGGCGGTTTTCGCGGCGGCCCGCGAGGTGTTCTCGCCCGCGCTCCGGGGCATCCTGTGGAAGTCGATCGGGCTCACCCTGGCGCTGCTCGCCCTCGTGTGGCTGGGGCTGACGCGCCTGGTCGACTATCTGCTGACAAACCATTCCCTGAGCGCCGATTACCCGATCGTCGACGGTTTCGCGTTCTTCCTGGCGGGGGCGGGCCTGCTCATCGCCCTCGTCTACCTCCTGCCCGCGGTCACGGCGGTCGTGGCCGGCTATTTCCTCGACGACGTGGCCGAGGTGGTGGAGCGCCAGGATTATCCCGCCGACCGGCCGGGCGCGGCGCTCCCCTTCGGCAAGGCCATCCTCTACGGGTTGCGCTTTGCGGGCCTGTCCCTGCTGGTCAATCTGGTCGCCCTGCTGCTGTTCTTCATCCCGGGCATCAATATCGCGGCGTTCTTCGTAGCCAACGCCTATCTGCTCGGGCGGGAGTATTTCGAGCTGGCGGCGGGGCGCTTCTGGCCCGCCGAGGACGTGACGCGCCTGCGCATGGAGCACCGGGGCACGGTGCTGGCCGCCGGGGCGGTGCTGGCCGGGCTGGTCCTGGTGCCGGTGCTCAACCTGATCACCCCGATCTTCGGCGCGGCCATGATGGTCCACCTGCACAAGCGCCTCACCCGCGGCTCGGCGAAGCAGGTGCCGCCGCCCCGGGAGCGGGCGTCCATCGAGAAGCTTTGAGGCTGCGCCCCGAGGCGCGGCTTCCTCGCCTGCCGGTCAAAGCAGCTCCGGCACCCTGCCGGCGCGGCTTCCTGAGCGAGCGCAGCCGGCGAAGGGGTTGTCGGGCCTAACGGCTCGCCTGTTGGCCCACCGCCGGGCCCGAGGCCCGCTCGGGATGGAAGCCGGATCCGGCTCCCCCGGATTCCGGCGCGAGCAGGTCCGGGGTGCTGCTGGGGGTCGCCTGGCGCTTGAGGTCGAACTGGCCGCTCTTGCGGAAGCGCACGAGATAGCTCGGCGCGATGGCCTCCACGGTGGTGGGCGTGATGCCCATGCCCTCGAGGGTGCGGCCCTCGCGGATGGCGCCGTCCGACACCACGTTGTCGGTCTCCAGCATCACCGCCTGGTCGTGGGTCATGACGATCTCGTCCGGCAGGAGGCCGAGGGTCAGCCTGTCGAGCGCGCCGAGCACGGTGCCCTGCATCCGGGCCAGGCCCTTCGGCACGGGCACGATCGCCGCCCTGCGCTCGGTGACGGCGAGAACGTATTCCATCAGCTGGCGCAGGGTGCGGATCTCGGGCCCGCCGAGCTCGTAGATCCGGCCGGCCGGCGCCGCGCCGTCCACCCCCCGGACGATGGCCTGCGCCACGTCGCCCGCATAGACCGGCTGGAAGCGGGTCCCGGCCCCGGCGAGCGGCAGCACGGGCAGCATGCGGGCGAGCGCCGCGAAGCGGGTGAACGAACTGTCCCCCGGCCCGAACAGGAGCGAGGGGCGCAGGATCACCGCATCGGGCCGGACGTTCAGCAGGGCGGCCTCGCCCTCGGCCTTGGAGCGGCCATAGGCCGATTCGGAATTGGGGTCCGCCCCGATGGCCGAGACGTGGACGATCGACACCGCCTTCCGGGCGGCCTGGGCGATCAGGGCCGGAGCCTTGGCCTGGACCGCGTCGAAGGTCTGACGGCTGTTTTCCTGCAGGATGCCCACGAGATTGACCACGTGGTCCGCCCGCGCCACGGCCTGGGCAATGGAGTCCGGATAGCGCAGGTTGGCCTGGATCGCATGAACCTGCCCCACCTTGCCCATGGGCAGGAAATAGGTGGAGTTCGGATTGCGGGTGGCCACGAGCACGCGATAGCCCCGCTTGGCCAGCAGGCTCACCACATAACGGCCGAGAAAGCCCGATCCCCCGAAGACGGTGACGGTCTGCTGCTCGGGCGTGCGAAGGGCGCCAATCATGAAAGCCTCCTGTCCCGAAGCGCCTGGGGCGGAGCTTGGGTGCGAATGCGACACGTCTCTAGTCAAACGCCGCCCGCCTGTGAAGGGGAGCCGGGACAAGAAAGCGCAGCGGGACCGTTTTCAACGATTGACGCGCCGCCTGAAGGGCCTTAAACGAACCCTGCCGACAAGGCAGGCCCAGGTGGCGGAATTGGTAGACGCACTGCTTTCAGGTAGCAGCGGGTAACACCGTGGAGGTTCGAGTCCTCTCCTGGGCACCATCTCTCCATGATGGTTGTTGATTTACAAGCACTTAGCATCACTTGAAGGTCCGGCAGGGCAGGGTGCTTAAGTTTAGGTGCTTAAAAAACGCCCCCTTCCGTTCTCGTATTTCGATCCTTTAGGTTCACTGAGTGTTCACCCGCGCTCACGAAAAAAGCCGCCCGAAGGCGGCTTGGATTGATGTGAGGATGTGACTCGGTTAAGCTGCTTGGGCGGCTTCAGCTTTGGCTGCTGCCCTCGCAGCACCAGTTCGCCACTTCTCGTAAACACTCGCCTTCTTTTTCTCGCGAAAGTAGGCTTTGGCGTAGCGGTCGATCTCCTTCAATGTCTGGTGCCCCGTTAACGCCATCACCTCGTGAGGGTCACAGCCACGCTCGATCAGGCGGCATACGCAGAGCTTCCGCAGACCATGCAAGCTGTACCCGTTCGGGATGCCCGCCTGATTGAGCCACTTGCGGACTGTGTTCCCGAAGCTCTCCTTCACGTAGGGGTCGTCCTTGTGGTCAAGCCGGATGAAGAATTTTGATCCCAGAATGCCCGCTGCCCGTGCAGCTTCGAGGCTCTCATGAAGCTCATCGAGGATCGGAATATGAGCGACATAGGGGTCGCCATTGTCACCCTTCTCCTGCTCAACCCGAAGTGAGCCGTAGGGGAGGCCCTCATCGGGCGGGATGAACTGGTCCCACCCCACGACGTAGACATCACCGCGCCGCTGGCCGGTGTAGCCTGCGAGGTCGAATGTTAGGCGCTGCTTGGTGCCGAGGGGGTAG
>DATHAU010000135.1:0-6070 GCA_035296545.1 Microvirga sp. | reverse complement strand
CAGGCGTGAGCTTGCCGTTGCGGATCACGTACAAGGTGCGCTCTCGCGGACGACCGAAGGCCAATTGCTCGAAGCGAGCAAAGCGGGTCCGCGGCGGTGCGAAGAAGATTTGAGCCGTGACACCGCCGTCAACATGCAGTTCGTCATGAGCACGTCCATCAGCATTCACGCGGATACGTACGGCAGGGAACAGGCCAGGCAACGCAGTCGATGCGAGCAGGACCTGAACGATGAGATCGCGACGATCAGGTTGACGGCTGGCAGCGATGGCTGAGAGGTCCCAGATGACCGATCGCTGGGCGTTGATGTTGGTGGTCTGGACGATCAGACGACGGCCTTTCGCATATTCCTGCGCGATCGCGTCCATCACACCATCGGTCATATACCGCTCGAGCAGACCCTTGAGCGGGGCGGTGTCGTACCGGGACGATCCCATGAGGCCCAGGAGGCCGCGGTCGACGACGAGATCGCTGTCGGCATACTGGGTGTAGATCTCCTTCAGCACCCCGTCATAGGAAGGTCCGAGGAAGGCGAAGGGGGCCGCGAGAGCACCGGTGGAGACGCCGGTCACCACCTCGAAGTGGGGCCGCTGTCCGCTCCGGGTCCATCCGGTGAGAAAGCCGGCTGCGTAGGCGCCGTCGCCGCCACCGCCGGAGATGGCGAGAAAGTCAGCCTTCCGGACACTCACCCCCGGTTCGCCAGACAGGGCGGCCGGGCGAAGCTGGCGGTATTGCCGGCGGATGATCGCCTCGATCGCCGGTGTGACCTCGTCGCCCCAGGAGGGGATGTCGCCGTAACCGCTGACCTGGGCAGCCTGGATGTGCGGCCCCGGCAAGGCCGCACGTTCCTGCACCGCAACGCACCCGCTCATCATGACCGCAAGTGCCATGACGAGACCTGTTCGGGCTGGAAGGTGGTCCGTCATGTCTCGCTCCCTTCGGAGTTCGATGGTCTACGGCTGCCCGGCCGTGCCGCCGGTCGTCTCGGTTGGGTTTTGCAATTCCGGCGGCACCGGGCCGCGCTCGCCGGCGCCGTGCTCCAGACGCGCCGCGATCTCGGCCACATGCCGGCCCTGGAAGCGGGCGCCGTCGAGCTCGTTGGCACTCGGCTGGCGCGAGCCGTCGCCGCCGGCGATCGTGGAGGCGCCATACGGCGAGCCCCCAGTGACCTCGTCCATCCTGGTCTGGCCGGCAAAGGAGTAGGGCAGGCCGACGATGATCATGCCGTGATGCAGGAGCGTGGTATGGAATGACGTGATGGTGGTCTCCTGTCCGCCGTGCTGCGTGGCCGTGGAGGCGAACACGCTGCCAACCTTCCCTACCAGCGCACCCTTCACCCAGAGTCCTCCGGTCTGGTCGAGGAAGTTACGCATCTGGGCCGCCATGCCGCCGTAGCGGGTCGGGGTGCCGAAGATGATGGCATCGTAATCCCCAAGCTCGTTCGGGCTGGCGATCGGTGCCTCCTGGTCGAGCTTCATGCCCGATTGGCGGGCGACCTCGTCCGGCACGAGCTCAGCAACCCGCTTGATGGTGACGTCTGTACCGGCCATCGAGCGGGCGCCTTCCGCAACCGCTTGGGCCATCTGCTCGATATGACCATAGGAAGAGTAATAAACGACCAGGATCTTGGCCATGGGAGGCCTCCATGTTTGTGTTGCGACAACGCGGTACGAAGAGACGCAAACGCATGTTCAAAACTTCACAGCCGTCTCGAAGCCGACGAAGTGGGCTGTCTTGAATGGTCCTGTGTCCTCGATGAATTCACCGGGCGCGAATACCGAGTAGGCCAGCTCCGCGCTGAACCAGCGGACCGGCTCCCACCCGAGAACCAGGTCAGCCTGCGTTCCGATGTAACGAGCCCGGCTGACATCGGATGCTCTTACGATGTTGCCGCCGGTATCGTAGATGCCATCGCCCAGGCTTTCGCGCCAATAGAACACCGCCCCTCCCGAGAGCGTCCACTGGTCGTTCAGGTGAAGGGTCAGGTTGGGATGGAGATTGATCAGGTTGCTCGGCCCGACCAGACCGATCTCGCCAAAGTACTTGCCCTTGGGGAACAGCGGATTGAAGGTCTGCAGGTCGGAATCGTTCGGGCTGCGGTCGCCACTGATGATGTTCGCCCTGAGACCCACGCGCGGACTGAACGTCACGTCCGTGAACGTGTAGCCTGTATCGGAGGCGATCGACCAGGCACGGATATCACCGGTGTCAAAGCGGCCGAATTGGAACGTCCCTTCGAAGTTCCAGTCCCAGTCCTGCGCTTTGCCGAAAAACCGGCTGCCGAGAGTATGTCTGAGCTCCTCACCTGTACCCTGGTTGAACTCCGCATCATCATTGCGATAGCCGATGTAGTACAGGTCGAGCCCGGATGCCGGACCAATCTCGTCCAGCTTGCGGGTGGCATAGAGCGACCACATCGACCGGTTCTCGTCGAAGCGATCATTAAAGCTCTCAACCCGGTTGCGAACGGGGCGAGCATAAAAGGCATCGATCCGCCACGGATCCGCTTGAAGCGAGGCCAGCCCTGCATCGAACGACCGGAGCACGTTGGGGCCGTACCGGAGGCTGATGAGACGCTCCGAGCCGTAGGACGCCAATTGTCGCCCTCCACGCAAGGTCAGATTGGCATCCTCGCTCAGCGGCAGCTTGAGTTCCCCAAAGCCCTGCAGGAGCTCGAACCCGGTCTCGTCGACCCCGCTGATCCCGGTCTCCTTGCCGGTCGTCCAGGCTCCGATCATCTGGCCGAAGAGGCGCACGTTCGGCCCGAGATGCAGGTCGGCATAGGGTAGCATGCGATACCATTGGAAATTGTCGACCGGGACCTCACCCCAATTGAAGTTCCAGTAGGCTTCTTCCCTGAACCGGATTTCTGCCCCAAGTGTCAGATAGACATCGCCAGCTCCGTTGAGCGGGATGTACTTGAAGCGTTCCCACCATGCTTCGGTCCGGTTCGCCGGATTCCGCAGGTAGGAGTAATCTTCAGGATAGCGCGGGTTTGTCAGGTTCGGTGCAGGTTTGGTGGTCTCATGACGGGCGGGTCTGTCGGACCCTCCGGCTTCTCCAGTGGATTGAGCGACCGCATTCGGAACAGTCAAAAGGGCGATAACCAGCAAAGCAGCTTTGGCGGTCCAGGGCGTGGCACCGTCTACCATATGAGACATGCCTCACTCCATCTTGACTGAATCTGGTGTGATCCCGCCGCCGGATAGCGAGGCAGGACTGTCCCGCCTCACATCAAGCGCCAGAAAGTGCTCGACCGCAGGACCTTCTGGCCCTCGATGGAAGCGGCGCGCCTCGGCCTGAACGTCGGCGTCGACCTTCGAGACCCGCCGGTGCTGACGCATGTGCTCGGCCCAGGAATCGACGAAGAACCACTCAACGATCCGCTCAGGGTCCGCGGCATCCTCGGAAACACCCCAGGCATACGCACCATCCCGGCGCCGCTCCTCGGAGAGCCGGTCCAGGGCAATCAGGAAACCAGCGCGGTCCGGCCGGCTGACGCGATATGTAACCGTGATCACCACCGGGCCCCGGTCATTCGCGACCGGTTCGGCCAATGCCGGCTCGGGCCAGTGCAGCGATGGCGTGAGGTCGCCCTCGCCGCGGGGCAGAGGCGCCCGATACGCAAACCCTGCCGTTACCGCCAAACCTGCACCCGCGATGAGCAGGGTTGCATCGACTCCGATGGCTTGGGCTAGGAAGCCCCAGCCCAAGCTGCCGGCTGCCATGGCACCGTTGAAGGCGGTGAGATAGATCGCCAGACCCCGACCGCGAACCCAGTTCGGCAGGATAGCCTGCATGGTGCTGTTGAGCGTAGTCAACATGGCGATCCAGGCCGAGCCAAGCACGAAGGCTGCAATGAGGCCGAGCACCGCCAAGTTGGTCAGGGCGAGCAGGGCGGTGGCGGCCGCAGTGACCAGCGACGCCATTAGCACCAGACGATCCTGGCCGAGCCGGGCGCGAACCCATGGTAAGAGAAGGGCACCAGCGATCGCTCCGGCCCCGACGCTGCCGAGCAGCAGGCCGTAGAGGCTTGGCCCGCCGCCGATCTCCTGGCGGGCCACGATAGGCAGGAGCGCCCAGACAGCACTGGCGATGGCGAAGAACAGAATGGCCCGCCACAGGATCCGGTGGAGCTCGTGGCTGGCGCGGGCGTAGCGCAGGCCCGCCCGCAAGGCTCCACCGAAGTGCTCTCGCAGGCCGTCGTCAGTGTTGGCCTCGCGTCGCCACCACAAGAGGGCGCCGCTCACCACAACATAGGTAAGGACATCAAGGCCGTAGACCGCCGCGGCGCCGAAGGCGGCGAGCAGAAGGCCGCCGAGGGCGGGGCCAATCGACCGGGCAATGTTGACACCAAGCGAGTTCAGCGCGACGGCGCCCTTGAGATCCGGCCGGGGAACGAGCTCCGGCACAATGGCCTGCCAGGTCGGCGCCATCAGCGCGGCCCCCACACCGCCCAGAAATGTAAGGGCGATCAGGCCGGCAACAGAGACCGTGCCGGTCGAGGCCAGGATGGCGAGGATGGCGCTCACGATCGCGAGCCCAACCTGGATGCCGATCAGGAACCGGCGTCGATCGAGGATGTCAGACAGGACGCCCGCCGGAATGGCAAGGAGGAAAATCGGCAGGCTGCCGGCCGCTTGGATCATCGCGACTGCGGCCGGTGAGGTCGAGAGATCGGTCACAAGCCAGGTGGATGTCACATCGCGCATGAAGGTGCCGATGTTGCCGAGCACGGTGGCGGTCCAGATCACCGCGAAGAGACGGTGCCGCAGCGGTGTGAACGCTCCAGGAGGCGGGTCGCGTTTTTCTTCGGACACGGTATTCTGGGCCGCTGTCATGAGCGTGCGCCCCGGTTGTTTACGAACAGAGCCGCTATGGCAAGACCGCCGACAATGGCAACGTAGTCGGACGCTAGCAGGGCGAGAACTTGAGCGACTGGGCGAGGAACGGCGATGTCGCTCATGTCCACTCTCCCTCAGAAGGCCCAGCATGAGCAGCCGAGCACGCCCCAGAACGAGCGGGCATCGGAGGTTGGCGTGTTGGCGCCCCAGGCGCTGGCATGGGAATGGCCATGCACGCCGCAGGAACTGGCACAGGCGCAGGCTGCCGCCGCGAAGGCGTACTTGCGGGCCTCATCATTGTCGGCGCGCTTCTGGTAGCCGCCATAGCTCCGCACGGGCGACCAGTCCGGCATGGGAGGAGGCAGGGAAGGGGCGAGATCCTCGAACTCGGCATCGCCATGCACGGCCCTACCGCCCAAGAGCGTCAGCACCGACGTGATGTCCTGGATCGCATCCTCGGGCACGGCAAAGTAGTCTTCGGACAACACCGCCAGATCGGCCAGTTGGCCTTGCTTGATCTGACCTTTCATGCCCGCCTCGTTGGAGAACCATGTGTTGGCCTCGGTCCACAGCCGCAGGGCACTTTCACGGTCGAGGCGATTGGCGCTCGGATAGAGCGTCAGCCCGCCCAGCGTCTTGCCGGTCACGAGCCAGGACAGGGAGATCCAGGGATTGTAGGAGGCGACGCGAGTGGCGTCCGTGCCGGCGCCGACAGGCACGCCGGCCTCCAGCATGCGCTTGATCGGCGGTGTGCGCTCCGCCGCCTTGGTGCCGTAGCGCTCGACGAAATCCTCGCCCTGGAACGCCATGCGGTGCTGGACCGCGATGCCGCCGCCGAGAGCCGCGATGCGGTCGATGTTGCGGTCGTCAATGGTCTCGGCATGGTCGAAGAACCAGTGCAGGCCGTCGAAGGGGATGTCACGGTTCACCTTCTCGAACACGTCGAGCGCCCGGGTGATGGTCTCGTTGTAGGTGGCATGCAGCCGCCAGGGCCAGCGGTTCTCGACCAGCAGGCGGACAACCGGCTCCAGATCGCCCTCCATGTTGGGCGGCATCTCGGGCCGCTCAACCTTGAAGTCCTCGAAGTCGGCCGCGGAGTAGACCAGCATCTCGCCGGCGCCGTTGTGGCGGTAGAGATCGTCGCCCTGGCCCGGCTTCACCTGCTTGGACCAAGTGTCGAAGTCCTTGAGCTCTTCCTTCGGCTTCTGCGTGAACAGGTTGTAGGCC
>DATHAU010000134.1:0-13010 GCA_035296545.1 Microvirga sp. | reverse complement strand
ACGTTGCACACCGCTGTCGCCATCCCGAACTTCTCTGTGTTCGAAACCGTCAGCGTCGATGTTCCCTGGCGCAGGGAGCTGGTGAACGAAACGCTCGTCTTCGACAACGGTTATCTGCTCGCGCCAACGGCGCCTGGCCTCGGGGTCGAACTCAACGAGGAAGCTTGCGCACGCTTTCCCTACGCGCCCCATGATGTGCCGCTCTTTGACGGCTCCATCAATATGAGCGGAGTAGCAACCGGGGCGGCCGTTATGAACAGAACACAACTCTAATCGGAGGAGCTTGCCAGTATGCGGGTCGGCCTCACCCTGAGCGGGGATAATCTCAGCGAGGACGGCGCCATGTTCGCCGCCCAGCTGGGGGTGACCGACGTGGTGGTCCACTTCAACGACTATGCAGCCGGCCCGGACGCAGAGCCCTATCTGCGGGGGGAGGCAGTGGGGCCGATCCTCAAGGATTGCCGCAATGTCCCGCTTTGGGACTACGACACGATGGCCAGGGCTGCGGCCATGCTGGCGCGGCACGGGCTAAGGATCGCCGCGCTTGAAAACTTCTCGCCGGCCTTCTGGTCCGACATCCTGCTCGATGGTCCGGGCCGCGTACCGCAGATGGAGGGTCTCAAGCAGCTGGTCCGCGATGCGGGGCGGGCCGGAATTCCTGTCATCGGCTACAATTTCTCGATCGCAGGCGTGTGGGGCTGGCGCAAGCGCCGCGCCGCGCGCGGCGGCGCGATGACCGTCGTCATGGACCTGACGGAGGAGGAGCGCGACACGCCCATTCCGGACGGTTTCGTTTGGAACATGCGCTATCGCGACGGCGACCCGACCGCTGCCGCCGTCGTAGTCGAAGAACGGGAGTTGTGGGAGCGGTTCGCCTGGTTCCTTAGGCAACTCGTACCTGTAGCGGAGGAGGCGGGGGTGCGTCTTGCGGCTCATCCCGACGACCCGCCGGTCGAGACCCTGCGCGGCACGGCCCGGCTGGTGAACCGACCGGAGAAATATGACCGGCTGCTTGACCTTGAGCCGAGCCATGCCAACGCGCTGGAGTTCTGCATCGGCTCGCTCCAGGAGATGCCGGGCTGCGACATTTATGAGACCACCCGGCATTACGCACGTCGGAAGGCCTTGGCATATGTCCATTTCCGCAATGTGCGCGGCCACGTGCCCAGCTACGTCGAAACCTTCGTAGACGATGGTGATGTCGACATGGCGGAGATCGTCCGCATCCTGAGGGACGAGGGCTTCGAGGGTGTGCTCGTGCCGGATCACGTGCCGGAACTCACCTGCGCCGCGCCCTGGCATGCGGGCCACGCCTACACTGTCGGATACATGAAGGCCCTGATCGGGCTCGCACCCATGCTTGGGTCGTCCCGGTCGGCAACGCGAGCTCATGACGGAGAAGGAATGCTCTCAGCCCAGTAGCGTCCAACGACAAGACTGAGTGTGGAAAACAAGGTAGCACAGGAGGAAACGATGAAATCGCTGAAACTTGCAGGCTTCTTAGCCGTGTACGGTCTTTCCATGGTCCTATCCACCACAATCGCCCGGGCCGGCGACGTCGTGTGGTGGGCTCCGAACTGGGGCGAGGAGCGGGCGCGCACGCTCGCCCAGAAATTCATGGCGGCCAATCCGGGGATCAACATCAAGATCGAGGTGACGGTCTCGAACGGCCTGCCGGAGCGCGTCCTCACCGCCTTGCGGTCCGGCACGGCGCCCGACATCCTGGAAGTCCAACATGGCTGGGTGAATGGATACGCGCAAAGCGATCTGATCATCCCCCTCGACGATACGATCCAGGACAAGCAGGATTATGTGAAGGCGGCCATCGACTATGCGAGCTGGAACGGCAAGGTCTGGGCCATTCCGTACCGAATCGAGACCCATGGGGTGATCTACAACAGGGATCACTTCAAAGAGGCCGGCCTCGATCCTGACAAGCCGCCGAAGACTTGGGACGAACTCACTGCAGCCGCCAAGGCGCTCACGAGAAATGGCCGCTCCGGTTTCGGCATCACGGGGGGCGGCGAGGTTGGCAACACCATCTTCCGCTCGCTGCCGTTCATCTGGATGAACGGCGGAGACATCATCTCGCCGGACATGACCAAGGCTGTGGTAAATTCGCCGGAAGCCGTAAAGGCGGTCGAGTTCTACACGAACTTCTATAAGCAGGGTCTTGCGCCCAAATCGACTCTGGAGAACGACGGCTTGGCGCTGCGCCGGCTGTTCATCGCGGGTGCGGTGTCCGCCTACCAGTCAGGGCAGTTCGATCTTCCGGCGATCCAGAAGGAGAACCCAAATGTCAAGCTCGGAGCGATGATGATTCCAGCCCCGGCCGGCAAGCAGACTGCGGCCATTCTCGGCGGCTGGAGCTATGTCGTTCCCAAGAGCGCCAAGAACCAGGCCGAGGCCAAGAAGTTCCTCCAGTTCCTGAATACGACCGAAAACCAGGGCTACTACACGGACACCTTCCCGGCGCGGATGTCCTCGATCAAGCTGCCGCGCTTCGAGGACCCGATGCTGAAGCCTTTCGCCGAGATGCTGCCTCATGGGCGGCCTGTTCCGGTGCACAGGAACTGGGTGAAGATCGTGCAAGTCTATTTCGACGGCATCCAGCGCATCCTGCTCGGCGACCAGACCGCGCAGAAGGCGATGGACGAGGCGAACGAGGAGATTCAGGCTCTGCTGAAATGATCGTCCCCACGGGAGAGTGTCCGGCCCCTGCACTGGGCCGGACCTCGCCCGAGTCCCCGGAGTCCTTGCCGTGAGATCCAATACGGGCCTCGTCTTCGCGCTGCCCGCGCTGATCGTGCTCTTCATGCTGATCGCTTATCCGGTGACCTACACCGGCTGGCTGAGCGTGACGAACGAGCAAGGGCAGTTCACCGGCTTGCGGAACTTCTCCGACGTCCTGCGTCCGCGCGTCACGACGCAGGCGCTGTGGAATACGTTGTGGTGGGTCGGCGGCTCCATCTTCTTCCAAGTCTTGTTCGGAGTCGCAGCCGCGATCCTTCTCAACCAGAATTTCGTGGGCCGAGCGCTCGTGCGCTCCATCACGCTTATCCCCTGGGTTATCCCGGGGATCGTCGCGGCCACGACCTGGGCATGGATGTTTCACACCGAGTTCGGCATTATCAACTACATGATGACGAGCACGGGTGCGCTCGACGAACCTGTGGGCTGGCTGACGCGCGGCAATACGGTCATGCCCGCGATGATTGCCATCAACGTGTGGAAGCTCTTCCCCTTCGTGGCGATCATGGTGCTCGCCGGGCTTCAATCCATCCCGCAGGAGCTCTATGAAGCCGCGCGGGTGGATGGCGCGAACTACTGGCACGAGGTGCGCCACATCATGCTGCCGCAGATCCGGCCGGTGCTCGCCGCAGTCACCCTGCTGCTGGTGATCTGGGCGCTGAACGCGATTACGATCATCTACGCGATTACCAAGGGCGGCCCTGCCAACCGCACCGTGATCACTCCGATTCAGATCTTCCGGCTCGCCTTCGAGAACGTGGAGTTCAACCAGGCCGCCGCACTCAGCGTCATGTTCTTCGGCGTCGTGATGCTGATCGTGCTCGCCTACATCAAAGTGTTCGCCAGCCAGCCGGGAGGCGAGCAGTGAGGCCATCGCCGACCATCGGCCGCTCCCTGAGACGGCCCGGCCTCAATTGGCTCGTCATTGCCCTCGGGTGCCTCGCGCTCGTCACCGTCTGTCTGTTCCCGTTCCTATGGATGGGCCTGTCCTCGATCAAGCTGCTGAATGAGCTCTACACCATTCCGCCCCGGTGGTGGCCGGATCATCCAACGTTGGGGAACTACTACAAGGTTCTCTTCGAGAGCCGCATCCCGCGCTACTTCCTCAACTCCATCATCATCTCCGTCGGCTCGACGGGCCTTGCTCTCATCCTTGCCATATTCGCGGCCAATGGCTTCGCTCGGTTCCGGTTCAAGGGCAAGTCCTTCTGGCAAGCCTGCATCCTCGTCGGGCAGCTCCTTCCCACGGCGGCAATCATCGTGCCCCTCTTCATTACATTGAGGGTGCTGGGCCTGGTGAACACCTATTGGGGGCTCATCCTCGTCTACATGATCATCACACTGCCGCTCAGCGTTTGGATGCTGACGAGCTACTTTAAGGCCATTCCCATCGAGTTGGAGGAGGCCGCAATCATCGATGGCGCGAGCCGCGTCGGAATCCTATTCCGCATCACGCTGCCTCTGTCGCTGCCCGGTATCGTGGCGGTTCTGGTCTATGCCTTCATCACCACCTGGAACGAGTTCATCTTCGCGCTGTGCTTCGCGACCGACTCGAGCGTGAAGACCCTGCCCATAGGGCTTGCGGAGTTCTCCACTGAGTTCAACACGGACTGGGGTTCGGTGATGGCGGCTTCGATGGTGATGACGATACCCATCGCACTCCTGTTCCTCGTCTTCCAGAAGCATTTCGTTGGCGGGCTCACCGCCGGAGCGACGAAAGGGTGATGTCGTATCATGATTGATATCCCGAGACTCGGATTGGGGACGTCCGGCCGCACGGGCGAGGAGGGCATGACGGCTATCCTGAAGGCGCTGGAAGTCGGCTATCGCCATATCGACACGGCGCAGAGCTATGGCTCCGAGGCTGGCGTGGGCGAGGCGGTGCGCCGCAGTGGCGTTCCCCGGTCGGAGGTATTCGTCACCACGAAGGTTGCGGACACGAGGCTCGACAAGTCGCAGTTCATGGACAGCGTCGAGCGCAGCCTTGAGACCATCGGCCTCGGGCCTGTGGACCTCCTGCTGATCCACTGGCCGGTCAAGGACGATGCCGTTCCTTTCGAGGACTACATGCTGGAGCTTGCCGAGGCGCAGCGCCGCGGGCACGCCCGATTGATCGGTGTCTCGAATTTTCCCATTGCTCTGCTGGAGCGCGCCGAGCGGCTCCTTGGGCCCGGCGCAATTGCCACCAATCAAGTAGAAATACACCCCTACATGCAGGCGCCGAAGCTGGCCGCCCATGCGCGAAGCAAGAACCTGACGCTGACGGCTTATCAGCCCCTTTGCCGCGGCGCTGTGGCGTCCGATCCCGTGCTGCAACGCATCGCCGAGGCGCACGGCGTGGCGGCCTCGGCCGTTTCCCTCGCATTTCTAATGGCGATGGGCCATGTCGTGATCCCGGCCTCGACAAGCGAGGCCAATCTGCGCGCCAACTTGAAGGCGCGGGATGTCACGCTGGACCGCACCGAGGTGCAGACGATTCAGGCTTTGCACCGCGGCGACCGCCGCATCAACCCCGAGAAATCGCCCGCTTGGGACGACTGAGCCGGTCGTCCGACAGGAAGGAGCCCACCATGACCCATACGCCGGACATCCAGCGCCCGAAGCGCCGCCTCGTCGAGGCTCTGCGCGAGATCGGCACCGCCACAATCTCAGGCGAGCTGCGGAATCTCGGCGTTCGCAACGCCGCAATCACCGGGCCGCGGGCCCTCACCACGGGGAAGGTCTCGGCCGGACCAGCGCTCACGTTGCAGTTCATGCCGATGCGCGAGGACCAGTTCGGCGCGGCGGAATATGATGATCCGGAGAAGCAGCTTCACCGTCATGTGCTCTACCATGCCCGGCAGGGAGACATGGTCGTCGTCGATGCCCGGGGCGACATGGATAGCGGCATCTTCGGCGAGATGATGCTCACCTATTTCGCCGGGCTCGGCGGGGAGGGCGTGGTGATCGACGGATGCATCCGCGACTCCGCCAAGGCGCGCGATCTCGGCATCGGCCTGTGGGTTCGTGGCGTTACACCCAATTTCCACGCTCAGACAAACATTTTTCCCTTTGCCGTCAATGTGCCCATTGCCTGCGCCAACACTTTTGTCGTGCCGGGCGACATCATCGTGGCGGACGATGACGGCGTGGTGGTCGTCCCTGTAGCCATGGCCGAGAAGGTCATTGAGGTGGGCAGCAGGCATGCCGAGTGGGAGGAGTTCTCGCGGCTTCGCCTCTCCCAGGGCGGCGACCTGCGCAAGTATTATCCTCTGAGCTCCGACGCGGAGACTGAGTATCTTGCTTGGAAAGGGCAGGTCAACTCGTGACCCGCGCTGTAAGGATCACGCAACCATGAAGATCGTCGACCTGAAATGCGCGCTGATCGGAAACCACCCGATCATTCGCATCGTGACGGATGAGGGCATCAGCGGCTACGCGCAAATCGAGCATCACAAGGCGTTCATCAAGCCGCATGTTCTCTCCTTCCGCGAAGCCCTGGTCGGCGCCGATCCGACCGATGTCGAGCGGGTGATGCTGCGCATCCGCCAGCGCGGTGCGTTCAAGCCCTATGGCAGTGCTGTGAGCGCCATCGAAATGGCCCTGTGGGACATTTCGGGCAAGGCTGCGGGCCTCCCGGTCTATAAGCTGCTGGGCGGCAAGGTGAGAGACGAGGTCCGCGTCTACAACGGCGCGCTTCGCTTTCCGATGGCGGGGTACCGCCCGCA
This sequence comes from Microvirga sp., assembly GCA_035296545.1. GTDB lineage: Bacteria > Pseudomonadota > Alphaproteobacteria > Rhizobiales > Beijerinckiaceae > Microvirga. The sequence continues at coordinate 6,552 of DATHAU010000134.1, read as the reverse complement.
GGACTACGCGGACGACGTCCGCCGCATGATGGCGCTGCCCGAGGGCTTTACCATCATCAAGCAGCCCATCTCTTTTCACAGTCCGATGAAACGCGAGGTGCCGGGATACTATTATGGCGAGCCGGAACTGGGTCACTTCCATGGCGCCCTCGACCGGGGCGTACTGACCGAGTTTGGCTTGGCCCACACCATCGACTGCGTCGCTGCGATGAAGGAGGTGCTGGGGGACCGGGTTGGTCTTGCCCTTGATTGCGGGCCCGGCTGGATGCTCTCGGACGCGATCCGCTTCGCCCGGGCCGTCGAGCCCTACAATCTCATGTGGCTCGAGGACATGCTCACCGGCGACTACATCCCCTATGTCCACGCCGACATGTACCGGGATCTGACGCTGTCGACCTCCACTCCCATTCATACGGGCGAGCAGATCTACCTGCGGCAGAACTTTAAGGACCTGATCGAGAAAAAGGCCGTGCGCGTCATCGGGCCGGATCCCTGTGACGTCGGGGGCATCGCTGAACTGAAATGGATCGCAGAGTATGCGGATCTCCATGGCGTGCTGATGGCCCCTCACGGCACCGCCAATGGCGTGCTGGGCCTTGCCGCGCTCGTTCAGGTCTGCGCGACCCTGCCTCACAACTTCATCGCTTTCGAGTATCCCGGAGCCAACGCCCCGTGGTGGCACGACATCGTCGATGGCCTGCCTTCGCCCATCGTGAAGAACGGCAAGATTGCAGTCTGGGATCGGCCAGGAATGGGTTTGGACCTGATCCCTGAGCGCGCCCGGGCCTATCTTGCTGAGGATGACTCCGCCTTCTTCGATTGAGCACGATCACCGCTTGTACCTGATCGCTTCTGATGACGCGGCGGCACGAGCCCCGCCCCACATCTTCCGCCGCTCACCTGCGCCATTGGCATTGAACGCCACCGCTCGGAATGAAGCGCCGTGCAACGTATTTCGAGGATGGCAGGACTTCTCGCAAGCATGCGCTGATGCAAATGTTGCAAATGCGTGACCTGCCGATAAGGAGCTGAGACCATCTGGACAGGGCAAGTACCTAAGGCTTGTGCATAACATACGTGGAAGTGAGACCTGCTAGGCCTCTAGCTGCGCAAGGATCTCTCTTATCGCATCGGTGACCAAACGGTGGTCCTCAAGCTGAGGGAGGCCGCTGACAACCACTGCGCCAACGCAACCCGTGTTCCGGACAAAGATCGGGAACCCGCCGCCAGCAGCGGCATAATCTTGCTCGGAAAGCCCATAGCGCTGCAGGAAGGGTCGCCCCTTCTGCTCCGCCTCTACGGACATGTACAGAGAGCTATGGTGGAATCGTTGCACGACCGCCCGCTTGCGCCGGATCCACTCGGCATTGTCGGGCGTTGCGCCTGGCAGTGCCGCGAAGAACAATTGCTGGCCGTTTCTGGAAATCTCGATCGCAATTGCCAAGTTGCCGGCCTTGGCGCGCTGATAGAGACAATTGCCGAGGGTCCACGCGAGTTCGGCGCCGAACGCCGGAAACTGCAGCGCTTGTTCCTCTGCCAACAGGGCGTCAAGGCTGTTGCTGTCGCTCATAATAAGTCCTTAAGCCGTTGCGGCCGATCACGTTACGTATGCACTTGATGCGTTACTGGCTTCATCAAAGTCTGTAGGCATCATTGTTCGCACGGAGGAATGGAGTTTCCATTGTGGGGACCGCGGGAGACCGCCTGCCATTGTTGAATCGCCCATCCCCGCCGTCCTTGCCTCCCGGCCCAGAGCTCTGCGCCAGGAGATGAACGGAAACGTTGCTCTTGAGGCCGTGACGAGCGTTCCTGCTCGTTACGGATCACCGCAATGCGGCATTCACATTCTCAAGTGCCGCGTTTCCGGGGCAGAGCTCACGGCTGGAAAGAGTATTCAACGGAGCAGCAACCGTGTTGAGCCTCTCATGAAGGCTTTCGGGCTCGGGGTCGAGGTACAGGAGGCCCGTCACGATCTCGCCGGCGGCCTGGCACTCCTGCAGGTATGTCATTGCGCCCGTCTTGTCGGTCGGATCGTAATCGCCGTCGAGCTTGCGCAACCTGAGAATGGAGCCGTCGTGCTGGGTTACAGTCTGGACGCTTCCGGGAGCATAGTTTGCGGTGATCTCCTCGCGCCCCACGATCACATCGAGGGAGTTCACCGCCTCGTTATGGGCGCGGACGTAGTCATAGCTTTTCGTGGAGTCCGGATGGTTGTTGAACGCGACGCAAGGGCTGATGCAGTCGATGAAGGCAGCGCCCTGATGCTCGATCGCGGCCTTGATGAGCGGCACGAGCTGCCTCTTGTCTCCGGAGAAGCTGCGCGCCACGAAGGTGGCGCCGAGAAGGATCGCCATGCTCACGAGATCGATCGCGGAATCCTGGTTGCCGACGCCCTTCTTCGACTTCGAGCCCTTGTCTGCGGTGGCGGAGAACTGGCCTTTCGTGAGGCCGTATACGCCGTTGTTTTCCACCAGATAGGTCATGTTGACCCCACGCCTGAGGCAGTGCGCGAACTGTCCGAGGCCGATGGAGGCCGAATCGCCGTCTCCGGACACGCCCAGATAAATGAGGTCCCGGTTGGCCAGCGCCGCCCCTGTGAGCACCGACGGCATCCGCCCATGGACGGAGTTGAAGCCGTGGCTGGCCCCAAGGAAATAGGTGGGGGTCTTCGACGAGCAGCCGATGCCCGAAAGCTTGGCCACCCGGTGCGGGGGGAGCGACAGCTCGAAGCAGGCCTGGATGATTGCGGCCGAAATCGAGTCGTGGCCGCAGCCTGCGCACAAGGTGGAGACTGCGCCCTCGTAGTCCCGGTGCGTGTAGCCGAGGGCGTTCTCGGCCAGGTGCGGGTGGCGCAGCTTGGGTTTCGCGAGATATGTCATTCTGCTGCCTCCCGGCTGGTCTTGCCGTTCAGGATTGTCCAGCGCCCGGCGATCTCGTTGACGATGAAGCGGGCCGTAATGGGCGTGCCGTCGTAATGCAGCACGGAGATCAGGCGCGCCGGGTCGAGCGCGCCCTCGCTGATGAGGAGCGTCTTCAGCTGCGCGTCCCGGTTCTGCTCGATGAGGAAAACCTGGTCGTGATCGAGGATGAAATTGATGACTTCGTCGCTGAACGGGAATGCGCGCACACGCATGAGGTTCAGGTCAATGCCTTGTGCTTCCAGGGTTGCGGTCGCCTCGTCCATGGCGGGGGCCGTCGAGCCGAAATACAAGGCGCCGTACCGGGTCGGGCGCGGGGCGTCCTTCCGCAGCGGCTTCGGCACGAGGTTCTTGGCCGTTTCGAACTTGCGCAGCAACCGCTGCATGTTGTCGGTGTAGGCGGCGCCTTCCTCGGTGTAGCGGGCATAGCGATCACGGGAGGTGCCGCGGGTAAAGAACGCTCCCTTGGTCGGGTGCGTGCCCGGGTAGGTGCGGAAGGGGATTCCGTCGCCGTCCACATCGAGGTAGCGGCCGAACTCGCGACCTGCCTCCAGCTCTTCGGCCGTGAGCACCTTGCCACGGTCGAGGCGATGACTGTCGTCCCACTTCAAGGGCTCGCACAGCCACTCGTTCATGCCGATGTCGAGGTCCAGCAGGACGAAGATCGGCGTCTGGAGCCGGTCGGCGAGATCGAACGCCAGGGCTCCGAACTCGAAGCACTCGCGAGGATCCTCGGGGAACAGCAACACGTGCTTCGTGTCGCCATGGGAGGCGTAGGCCGAGATCAGGATGTCCGACTGCTGCGTCCGAGTCGGCATCCCGGTCGAGGGTCCCCCGCGCTGCACGTCGAAGATCACCGTCGGGATCTCGGCGAAATACGCCAGTCCCAGAAATTCCTGCATCAGCGAGATACCGGGGCCGGAGGTTGCCGTGAAGGCCCGAGCCCCGTTCCAGGCGGCGCCGATCACCATGCCGATGGAGGACAATTCGTCCTCCGCCTGAACGATCGCGTAGCGGCTTTGGCCGGTATCCGGATCCGTGCGGAACCTCCGGCAGTGCTTCGCAAAGGCTTCGGCAATCGATGTCGAGGGCGTGATCGGATACCAGGCCGCCACGGTCGCACCACCGTAGACCGCCCCCAGAGCCGCAGCATCGTTGCCTTCAAGGTATATCCGGTCGCCAACAGCCTGGACACGCCGGACCCTCAGTCCAACGCTCCCCTTCAGGTGCGTTTCGGCATGATCGCGGCCGAGGTGCAGCGCCTCGTAATTCGGCGGAATGAGCTTGTCCTTGCCTCGGAACTGCTCCGCAATGAGACGCTCAAGCTCCCCGATGTCGATTCCCACAAGCGACGCAAGTGCGCCCACATAGATGATGTTCTTGAACAGCTGGCGCTGCCGCGTGTCAGTGTACCGCTCGTTGCAGATGGCCGTCAGCGGCATTCCGACCACGTTGATGTCGTTTCGGAACTTCGAAGGCGGCATGGGTCGGGTCGAGTCATAGAAGAGGTAGCCTCCCGGCTCGATCTCACCGACGTCCTTGTCCCATGTCTGTGGGTTCATCGCGACCATCAGATCGACGCCGCCCCGCCGGCCCAGATGGCCGGCTTCGGTCACGCGAACCTCGAACCAGGTGGGCAGGCCCTGGATGTTGGATGGAAAGATGTTGCGCGACGCGATGGGCACCCCCATCCGGAGAAAGGAACGGGCAAAGAGCCGGTTCGCGCTGGCGGAGCCGGATCCGTTGACATTGGCGAACTTGATAACGAAGTCGTTCGTGGCCTCTAGGCGCGGTGCTGGCATGTCTTGGTCCCGTAAGCGTGTGCCATATCGAGCACGAACTTCTGCATGTCCCAGGCGCCGGTTGGACATCGCTCGGCGCAAAGACCGCAATGAAGGCAGACGTCCTCGTCCTTGACCATGACGCGACCGGTCCTGAGCGCGTCGGAGACGTATAGATCCTGAGTCAGGTTGACCGCGGGCACGGTGAGGCGCGCCCGCAGGTCCTCCTCAGGTCCGTTCACGGTGAAGGTGATGCAATCCGTCGGACAGATGTCGGCGCAGGCGTCGCATTCGATACACAGGTCCCGGGAGAACACCGTCTCGACGTCGCAGTTCAGGCAGCGCTGCGTCTCCGCATAGGCGAGAGCCCTATCGAAGCCGAGCTCCACTTCCGCCTTGATGTCCTTCAGGGCGATGGCCTGGTCGCGCATGGGCACCTTGTAGCGCAGATCCAGGGAGATCTCGTTATCGTAGGACCATTCATGGATGCCCATCTTCTGGGACACCAGGTTGGTCATGGGCGGCGGGCGGGTGCTCAGGCTTTCGCCCCTGCAGAAAAGGTCGATCGAGATCGCTGCCTCGTGCCCATGAGCCACGGCCCAGATGATGTTCTTCGGCCCGAAGGCCGCATCGCCGCCGAAGAAAACGTTCGGAAGCGTGGACTGATGAGTGCCGGCGTCGACCTTCGGCAGATCCCCGAGATCGAATTCGAGACCGAGATCCCGCTCGATCCAGGGAAAGGCATTCTCCTGCCCGATCGCCACAAGAACATCGTCGCATGGGATGTGAACATCCGGCTCCCCGGACGGGAGCAGCTGGCGTCGCCCATCGGAATCCCTCTGGGCCGCCACCTTTTCGAAGACCACGCCCGTGAGCCGGCCTCCCGCGTGGGTGAATTCCTTCGGCACGAGGTAGTTCAGGATCGGAATGCCCTCATGGAGGGCATCTTCCTTTTCCCAGGGAGATGCCTTCATCTCCTCGAACCCGGAGCGAACGACCACCTTCACGTCCTCGCCCCCCAGGCGGCGGGCGGTGCGGCAGCAATCCATGGCGGTGTTGCCGCCGCCCAGGACGATCACTCGGCGGCCTACCTTGTCGGTATGGCCGAAGGACACGTTGGACAGCCAATCGATCCCGATGTGGATATTGGCGGCTGCCTCCCGGCGACCTGGAATGTCGAGGTCGCGCCCGCGGGGCGCGCCGGTGCCGACGAACACTGCATCGTAGCCTTCCTCCAGGACAGCCTTCAGACTGTCGATCGATTGGCTGTACCGGGTCTCGATGCTCCCCATCGAGACGATGTAGCCGACCTCCTCGTCGATGACTTCCTCAGGCAGCCGGAAGCGGGGGATTTGGCTGCGGATCATTCCGCCGCCTCGCTTTTCCCGATCAAAGAGCACGATCTCGTAGCCGAGCGGCGCCAGATCCCGGGCGACCGTCAGCGAGGCGGGGCCGGCGCCGATCAGGGCGATCCGCTTGCCGTTGCCGGTCAGGGGCGCCGCCGGCAGAAACGACGAGATATCCTCCTTATTGTCGGCGGCGACGCGCTTCAGGCGGCAGATCGCCACCGGCTCGGCCTCGACCCGACCGCGACGGCAGGCCGGCTCGCAGGGGCGATCGCATGTCCGTCCGAGAATTCCGGGAAAGACGTTCGACCGCCAATTGACCATGTACGCATCGGTATAGCGCCCGGCCGCAATCAGCCGGATATATTCGGGAACCGGCGTGTGGGCAGGACATGCCCACTGGCAATCCACCACCTTGTGAAAATAATCCGGGTTCCGGATGTCCGTCGGCGGCAGGCCCTCTCGGGAGCCCTGTTTCTCTTGGTCAAGCTGTTCCATCTGCATTAC
>DATHAU010000133.1:0-9124 GCA_035296545.1 Microvirga sp. | reverse complement strand
TGAGCGTTTCCTGCTCCTCAACGGCCTGGAGCGCCCTGGGCCGCTGAAGCCCGGCGAGCGGTACAAGATCGTCATCGAGTAAAACGCCGCTGAAGGTCCCAGAAACCGTTCAGGCGAAGCGGAGGACCGCTTCGCCTGACGATGCCGACGCAGGGGAGGAGCCGGAGCGGTTCGCCCGCCCTAGACGAAGGCTCCGGAGGCCTGGGGGTATTTTTCGATCAGGGCGCGCTTGAGCTTTTCCAGGGCGCGGTTCTCGATCTGGCGGACGCGCTCCTTCGAGATCCCGAGCCGGTCGCCGAGGAATTCCAGGGTGACCTGCTCGTCGTCGAGGCGGCGAGCCCTCAGGATGCGCAGCTCGCGCTCGTTGAGAACCTCCAAGGCCTGCCGCAGCCATTTGATGCGGCGCTCGGTGTCGATCACCTCGCTCACGCTCTCGTCCGGCAGGGGGCTGGTATCCACCAGGAATTCGACCCGCTCGGCGGAGTTGGACGGATCGGCGTCGAGCACCGGGGCGTTGAGGGAGGTGTCGGGAGCCGAGAGGCGGGCGTCCATGAGGGCCACGTCCGCCCGGGAGACGCCGATCGCCTCGGCGATCTTCGCGTGCACGTCGGAGGAGATGCGCTCCTCGCCGCCCCGGGTCAGGCGGGCCCGCAGCCGGCGCAGGTTGAAGAAAAGGGCCTTCTGGGCGGAACTCGTTCCACCGCGGACGATTGACCAGTTGCGAAGGATGTAGTCTTGCACGGAGGCTCGAATCCACCAGGTCGCATAGGTCGAGAAGCGCACCTCCCGTTCCGGCTCGAACCGGGCGGCGGCCTCGAGAAGGCCCACATGCCCTTCCTGGACGAGATCGGCCATCGGCAGGCCGTAATGCCGGAAACGGGCCGCCAGCGCGATGACGAGGCGCATATGGGCGGCTGTCAGTTGGTGGAGGGCCGTCTCATCCCGGTTCTCCTTCCAGCGCACGGCCAGAAGATGTTCTTCTTCCCGTTCAAGAAAGGGTGCGTTCATGGCGGCGCGGACGAACCGGCGGCGAACCCCTGAGATTTCTCCCATTATGTGCTCTCCCTTGGCAGAGTCACAACGATGGAGGCGGGGAAAAGTTCAGGGCGAACGGTTAAGTTTGGCGAAATAGTTTCCGGGTTTCTGAAAACAAGTCCCGGCACGAAAAAAGCCCGGCACGAGCCGGGCTTTCCCTTGGCGCCTGCGGTGCAGGAGCGGGATGGAGAGGCCGGTTACGCGGCCTCTTCCTGCATGTCGTCGCCCTCGGCGTCGCCTTCGCCCTCGGCGCCCTTGGCGCGGCGGGGGGACTTGGCGAGGCTCTGCTCGATGAGCTTGAGAGCTTCCGTATCCGTGATCCTGTTGACGGCTGCGATCTCGCGCACGACGCGGTCGAGAGCCGATTCATAGAGCTGACGCTCGCTGTAGGACTGCTCGGGCTGGGCCTCGGAGCGGTAGAGGTCGCGCACGACCTCGGTCACGGCGATCAGGTCGCCCGAATTGATCTTGGCCTCGTATTCCTGAGCGCGGCGCGACCACATGGTGCGCTTGACGCGCGCCCGGCCGGTCAGCACGTCCAGGGCCTTTTGCACGAGAGACGGCTCGGCGAGCTTACGCATGCCGACGCTGGTCGCTTTCGCGGTCGGGACACGAAGGACCATCTTGTCCTTGTCGAAGGAGACCACGTACAGCTCCAGCTTGAAACCCGCGATTTCCTGCTCTTCGATGGCCGTGATGCGGCCGACGCCGTGAGCGGGATACACGATTGCTTCGCCGTTCTTGAAACCCAGGCGCTGGGCGGACTTCTTGGCGGTTGTCATGCGAGAGAGGCCTCCTTGCATGGTCCTCGCTTGTCAGCGAGGAGCTTTGGTTCCGTCGGGCAGGGCCCCGGAGGAACAAAATGATTGGATACGGAGCTTGACTGTTCCGTTCGTCTCCCTGATGTAAGCCAGCAGCTGGGAAGCGCTCTTCATTCACCATACAAGGCAGGGGAACTGCCCCGGATGGTGAATCGTGCATCATTCTTCATCTTGTGGACCGACGACCCCTGCGGGGACGGTGCACGGCTTGAGAGCGCAAGCGACGGCATTCACGGACCCTATCACAGTCGGGCCGAAAAAGCAAAAATATTTCAATATCCAGCGTAAACAACCCGGGCCGCGGCCGAGTTCACCGCCTAATCGCCCTCGCCGGGATTGGACGAAAAATAGGTTTCGAACTTGCCCGCCACCCCGTCGAATTCCTTGGCGTCCCCGGGGGCATCCTTCTTGATCGTGATGTTGGGCCAGCTTTTGGCCATGTCGGCATTGATCTTCAGCCATTGCTCGAGGCCGGGCTCCGCGTCCGGCTTGATGGCCTCGGCCGGGCATTCCGGTTCGCAGACGCCGCAATCGATGCACTCGTCCGGGTGGATGACGAGCATGTTCTCGCCCTCGTAGAAGCAATCCACCGGACAGACTTCGACGCAGTCCATGTACTTGCACTTGATGCAGTTTTCAGTGACGACGTAGGTCATGAACAATCCTTCGAGGTCTGTTCCGGTACGGGAGATCAGCGTAAGCCGCCGCTCTAGCGGCTGTCGCCGTCCCTGACAAGCGCCCCATCGGTGGGGCTGAGATCCGCGTAGAGCTGCCTTGCTTCCTGCGCAGGGCCCCTGCGCTCGCCCAAGCCCTCGACGCGGACCACCAGGGTCGCCTGGGCAAGGGCCAGGGTCACCACGTCGCCCACGGCGAGCGCCTTGGCGGCGCTGTCCGTGCGCTGGCCGTTGACCCGGACGAAGCCGCTCGCCACGAGCTTGGCCGCGAGGCTCCGGGTCTTCGCAAAGCGTGCGAACCAGAGCCACTTGTCGAGGCGCTGCCGGTCCTCCCGCATGGAGCCTCACGGCCTCACTTCTTGCTGTCCTCAAGCTGCGCCTTGAGGGCCAGGAGCTTGGCGAAGGGCGAGTTCGGGTCGGGCTGCTTCTCGCGCCGCTCGTGGCCGCCGTCGCGGCGGGCCTCCGGGCGCTTGTCGGGGCGCGGCCCGCGCCGGTCGTCCGGACGGCCGGGGCCGCGGGGCGGACGGCTCTGGGAACGGCCGGCCTCCCCTTGCCCCTGCCCCTCGCGGCGGTCCTGACGGGGCGGGCGCTCGCCGGAGCGCTCGCCCTGGCCTTGGCCCGGGCCTTGACCTTGATGCTGGCCATGGCGGGGACGCCGGTCGCCGCGATCCTGACGCTCGCCGCGATCCTGGCGTTCGCCCCGGTCCGGCCGGTTCGCGCGCTCCTGCCGCTCGCCCTGGGCCGGACGGCCGCGCCCGTCGCGGCCATGGCGGGCATGGCCGCCCTCGTGGTGGCGGCGGTGCTGGCGCCAGATTTCGATCATCGCAGGCTCGGCCGGCTCCGGGGGAGCCTCCGCCGGGGCGTCGTCGGAGACCGTTTCGGGGGCCGCAGCCATGGGCTGGGCCTCGGGGGAGGCCATCGCCTCGACGGCAGCGGCCTCCGCCTGCTGAACCTCCGGGGAATCCTCGGAGGAATCCACGGCGGCGGCGCCAGCCTCCTCGGCTCCAGGGCCGGGCGCGGGAGCCTCTTCGGCGGGGGCAGCGGCGGCATCGCCTGCGTGGGGCTCCCCAGCCTCATGCTCTGCCGCCGGGGGAACATTGTCTTGAGCAACAGCGTCCTGGGCAACGGCCTCCCGGGGAACAGTCTCCTGGGCGGCGGCCGCCTGGGGAACGGTCTCTTGAGCAACGGCCTCCTGGACGGCGGCCGCCTGCGGGGCGGCTGCGAGCGGCACGGTGATGGCGGGGCCGGGCCGGCGCTCCATCGCGTAGCCGAGGGACTTGAGGATGGTGGCGAAATCCTCTCCGGCGCAGCCCACGAGGGACGTCATGGCGACGGTGGGAACGAAGCTGTCGCCATCGGCCGCGCCTGCCGGCGGCTCGCCGGGCGTGATGCCCGGACGGTAGGCGATGGCGGGCCGGATGAGGTCGGCCAGGCGCTCCAGGATGTCGACGCGCACGGCCCTGCCGCCGCACACGCGAAAGCCCGCCGCGCGGTAGAGGCCGGCTGCGATCTCCGGGTCCACCGGGATCGAGGTGCGGCCGGACTGGGCCAGATGGGCGATCTCGTCGATGCCCTTCTGATCGAGGCCGCCGTTCTGGAGCGCCCAGAGCTGGGTCGCCAGAACGCGGGGAGCCGGCTTCAGCAGGGCCGGAAGATAGAGGTGATAGGCGCCGAACCGGATCCCCGCCTTGCGCAGGGCGGCGCGGGCCTCCTGGTCGAGGCTGCGAACCTCGTTGAGCACCTTCGCCCGCTCCAGCACGCCCAGGGCCTCGCCCACCTGGAAGGCGATGCCGCGGGCAAGGCCCGCCAGCTCCGCGTTGGCCTCGAGTTCGATCACCGGGCCGAGGAGGCGCACCACATAGGCCTTCAGCCAGGCGCGCAGGCGGCCCTCCACCTTGTCGCGGGCCGGGCCGGTGAGGTGCTCGTCCGACAGGACGCGCAGGCGCGGGTCGAAGAGCTTGTCCCCCGGCTCCAGCTTGGCGACCGGGTCGCCCATCCAGCGGATGGTGCCGTCGTTCGACAGGACCAGCATGGCGTCCGGGGTTTCGGCGAACCGATCCGCCCGCGCCTCGATCTCGCCGGCCAGCGCCTTGCCGGCGGCATTGCGCAGGGTCTTGGCCTCGCCCACGTCGGCCCCGGGATCGGGCACGAAGTGGAAGCCGTGCAGGTGGCCGACGTGCTGACCTTCGACGGTCACGTCGCCGGAGGTCGTAATTTCCGCTTCGAGCATCGTGTTCTCTCTCAAGCGCCGCATGAGAACGCTCGTCCGCCGGTCGATAAAACGCTGGGCGAGACGTTCATGAAGTGCATCCGATAGCTTGTCCTCTACCTGACGCGCAACGCCCTGCCAATGCTCCGGGTCCTTCAACCAGTCGGGACGGTTGGCCACGAAGGACCAGGTTCGGACCTGGGCGATGCGGTTGGACAGGGTGTCGATGTCCCCGTCCGTGCGGTCCATGGCCGAGAGATGGCGGGAAAACCACTCCGCCGGCACGGCCCCGTCCTTCATGAGGAAACGGTAGAGCTGACCCACGAGATCCGCATGGGTCTGGGGGGAGACCTTCCGGTAGTCCGGCACCTGGCAGATCTGCCAGAGCCGCTCCACCGCCGCCTTGGACCGGGCGAAGGCCTGGATGTCGTCGTCCCGCGCCAGCACTTCGAGCGCCGCCACGTCCTCGCCCATGGGAGCCCGCACGAGGCCGTATTCCCGGGGCTGGTCCGACAGGGAGTCGCGCAGGCGGGCAAGGGAGGAAAAGTCCAGGTCCGGGTTGCGCCATTGCAGGATGCGCACCGGGTCGAAGGTGTGGTTCTCCAGGGCCTCGACGGTTTCCGCGTCGAAGGGCGGGCAGCGGCCGGTGGAGCCGAAGGTGCCGTCGCGCATGTAGCGGCCGGCGCGGCCGGCGATCTGGGCCAACTCCGGGTTGTAGAGCTTGCGGAAGCGGAAGCCGTCGAACTTCTTGTCGGACGCGAAGGCCACGTGGTCCACATCCAGGTTGAGGCCCATGCCGATGGCGTCGGTGGCGATGAGGTAGTCCACGTCGCCGTTCTGGTAGAGCTCGACCTGCGCGTTGCGGGTGCGGGGGGAAAGCGCCCCCAGGACCACCGCGGCGCCGCCGCTCTGGCGGCGGATCAGCTCGGCGATGGAATAGACCTCCTCGGCCGAGAAGGCCACGATGGCCGTGCGCCGGGGCAGGCGCGACACCTTCTTCTCGCCCGCAAAGGTGAGCTGCGACAGGCGCGGGCGCGTCACCACGTGGACGCCGGGGATCAGGGTCTCGATCAGCGGGCGCATGGTGCTGGAGCCGATGAGCAGGGTCTCGTCCCGCCCGCGCTGGTTGAGGAGCCGGTCGGTGAACACGTGCCCGCGGTCCAGGTCGCTGGCGAGCTGGACCTCGTCCACGGCCACGAAGGACAGGTCCAGGTCCCGGGGCATGGCCTCCACGGTGGAGATCCAGTAGCGCGGCCTGTCCGGCTTGATCTTCTCCTCGCCGGTGATCAGGGCGACGTTGTGGGCGCCGGCCTTGTCCACCACGCGCTGGTAGACCTCCCGCGCCAGCAGGCGCAGGGGCAGGCCGATCATGCCGCTCTCGTGACCGAGCATCCGCTCGATGGCGAGGTGGGTCTTGCCGGTATTGGTGGGGCCGAGCACGGCCGTGACGCCGCGCGAACGCACCTGCGGGGGAAGGGAACGGCGAGCCATGCCTGAATGTCGGGTTATGCGGATCGTCCCGGATGAGAGAATTCGAGAGGCTTCGAGAACCGAAAGCCCGGCGCGGGCAGCCCTCTCAAAAAGCAGGCCGGGCCAGGAGCCCGGCTGCAGGCTGTTCCTTTATATGGCGCTCCGATTCGCGTTCGCTACCCTAGGGATAAAACAAGGATGTTCGCGGCCTACTGCGCCGCTCCGGCGTTCACCGCGTCCTTGGCCTTGACGGGCCGTCCGGAGGTGGGAAGGACCTTGGTGTCTCCTTCCACATTCCATGACGAGGCCTCCGCCACCCCCATGCCCAGCATGGTGCGGACCGCAATCCGCACGGGGACCAGCAGCTTCTGGCTCTCCACCGGCGCCAGCCAGACGGAGATGTCCTTGTTGTCCGTCATGAACTTGGTGGCCGGGCGCGCCGGGCGGTGGCCGGCGATCGGCACGTAGCGGACGTTGCAGACCAGCACCGGCCCGGCATAGCCCGGTCCGTCCAGGGTCTTGGTCTCCCCGTAGGTGAGGACGATGTTGAGCCGCATGGCCCCGTCGAAGACCGGGATGGTGCGCCTGCACTGGGCGGGGTCGGTCATGTCGGCGGAGGCGACCGCCGGCATGAGAAGGGCGCTCATCGGGTCGACCACCCCCCTCTTGTCGGCATCCTTGACCGGAACCCGGTCGGGCTTTTCCTCGTAGGGCGGGTCGATCTCCACCGCCGCCACGTTGCCGCCGGCGATGCCCATGCGCAGGGTGCGCTGCTCGCTGGAGGATTTCGCCGTGACCGCAAAGGCGGTCGGCTGGACCTGGCCCGCCACGATGCTCCCGGCGGCCGTGGCCGCCCCCTTGCCGCCGGTGACCATCCGGGCGAGCCCGGAGAGCTTGACGGTGCCGCCCAGCTGGTATTTCGAGCCCTCGAAGGTGGAGGACAGGGCCGCCGTGCCCAGGGACAGGCCGGCCAGCGACAGGTTGTAGTCAACCTTGACGGATTGAGCGTGGGCATGGGAACCGGCAAGAGCCAGGGCCGCGGCAGCGAAGGCAAAGAGGCGCATCGGGTTTTCCTGAGAGTCGATTCCATGGCATCCCATGGAAATCAGAATAAATCGTGACCGCCATGTTGCAAAAAAACAGGGTGCGACGCCTTGCTATTCTTGACGCAGGCCCCGGTTTTGGCCTATAGCCTCGCACCTTCCAAGGACTTCTGGTGTCCGGCGGCGCGGGATCTGCGTTCGAGCAAACCCGCGAATCGAAGCCGCGACCCTCATATGACAATAGGATTGAACCCATGTCGCGCCGTTGCGAACTGACCGGCAAGGCCGTGCTGAGTGGCCATCTCGTGAGCCACTCGAACCGCAAGACGAAGCGGAAGTTCCTGCCGAACCTCTGCAACGTCACGCTCCAGTCTGACACCCTGCAGCGCCCCGTGCGCCTGCGCATCTCCGCCAACGCGCTGCGCTCCGTGGAGCACCGCGGCGGCCTCGACGCCTTCCTGGCCAAGGCCAAGGACGACGAGCTGTCCATGGGCGCCCGCACCATCAAGCGCGAAATCGCCAAGAAGCTCGCCGCAGCCGGCTGATCTTTTCCGATTTCGAGCGAAACGGCATCGCGGGCGGCTCCTGGGCCGCCCGTTTTGCGTTGAACCGACGAGCTTGGCCGCCTTTGCGCCTCCTGCGGGAACGCCCTGGAGGCCTGGGAGCAGGATCATGACCGCCCTCGACCGCCGCGACTTCCTCATCGCGCTCGCCGCCATGACGCTCGTCGTCCTCTCGTCCAACATCCTGGTCCAGCATCCTGTCCAGCACCTGGGCCTGGGCGACTACCTGACCTGGGGCGCCTTCAGCTATCCCTTCTCGTTCCTGGTCACCGACCTGTCGAACCGCCGCTTCGGACCGCAAGGGGCGCGCCGGGTGGTCTATGCGGGCTTCGTGCTGGCCGTGCTCCTGTCCATGGTCCTGGCCACGCCCCGCATCGCCATCGCGTCGGGGGCGGCCTTCCTGCTGGCCCAGCTTCTCGACATCGGCATCTTCACCCGCCTGCGCGACCGGGCCTGGTGGCTGCCGCCCTTCGCGTCCTCGGTGGTCTCCTCGGCCCTGGACACGGCGATCTTCTTCTCGGTCGCCTTCTATTGCGGCCTCGTGCCCGGCCTGGGCGGGACGATCAGCGACATTCTCGGGGATGTCGGCATTGCCGACAGCTGCGTCGCCCTTCCCTGGGTCAGCCTCGCGGTGGCCGATTACCTGGTCAAGCTCGCCATCGCGGCCCTCGCCCTCGCCCCCTACGGCGCGCTCCTGCGCGTCATGCGGCCCAGGATGACGCAGCGGGCCGCCTGATCGGGCGGCCGCCTCCAACGAACGGTTTTTTTGAACTCGCCCTATTCGAGGGGCGATCCCTTTCCCTCGCTACGCTCGCCGGGGATGACACCTGTGCTGACACCCGCCGTGTCATTCCCGGCCGGAGCGAAGCGGAGGGGAAGGGAATCCACACCGCTGCCGTCACAGAGGGCACCACGTATTCCCTCCCCCTTGTGGGGAGGGCCAGGGCGGGGGTGTGAGCGATAGCCTATCAGCGTATGGCGCACACACCCCCACCTCCACCTCCTCCCCACAAGGGGGAGGAGAGCAGGGCGCGCTACTCACGCGAGACAAAGCCCATCTCACGTAGGCCTGAAGATGAATGGGGAGGAGAGCCGGTCGCGCTTGGATGGTGGATCCCCGCCCTAGAGAGCCTCCTCCACGTAGGGCGGGTGGGGGATGGCCTGGTGGGCGGCGCGCAGGGCGGCCGACCAGCGCTCGCGCAGGTCGCGGAAGTAGGGCTCGTCCTCCTGGATGCGGTACTTGACCCCCGCCTTCAGGGCGTCGCGCTTGGCCACCACCACGTCGATGGGCAGGCCGACCCCCAGGTTG
>DATHAU010000132.1:0-14824 GCA_035296545.1 Microvirga sp. | reverse complement strand
TCGCGGAGCGCGGGTGTAGCTCAGGGGTAGAGCACAACCTTGCCAAGGTTGGGGTCGAGGGTTCGAATCCCTTCGCCCGCTCCAATTTCCAGACGTTTACGGATGGATCTGCAAAAGCCGCCTTCGGGCGGTTTTTTGTTGGCTTTTCTATCTGTTAGCTTCCAGTGGCGTTGCCTATCCCTGCCCGTCGCTGATGCAAATCGTGGCAATCCTATTATATTGAGAAGCTCGGCCTTTGACTGCCTATATGTTGAAGAATGACTCTTACTTAGTTATCAAGAGACGCCGAGGTTTGTAATTTACCCCACCTTTGGTACAATCTTCGCCGCCGACTTGTACCAAACGTTTGATGAACCCCTCCGATTTCCAGGACGCCTCCGCGGGAACTCTCGTTTCTACGATCGAGCGCCAGAAGGCATTCGTGCCGGCGCCGCTGCCTCCCCGTATCGACCTGGGTTCGATAGCCATGCCGTTGGCCGCAGCCATGCAGGCTATCGGCGAGTTGCGCGGAGCATGCAGACGCCTGCAGAACCCGTACATTCTGATCAGACCCCTTCAAAGACGAGAGGCCCTTACCTCATCGGCCATGGAGGGTACGTTCACAACAGCAGACCAACTGCTGCTGGCCGAGGCCGGTGCTCGCGCCGATACGGATGAATCCACGAGAGAGGTCGTCAACTATCTCAATGCGCTCAACGAATCCCTCGATCTTCTCAAAGAGCTTCCGATTTCCCACCGGGTTATCAAGAAAGCTCACGAGAAGCTCTTAAGCGGCCTGAGTGCTGCAAGAGGGGCGAGAAAGCAGCCGGGGGAATATAAGCGGGACCAAAATTGGATCGGCGGCTATACGATCAGCCAAGCCCGATATGTGCCCCCGCCCCCAGCGGAAACCCAAGTCTGCATGGACGATCTGGAAAGGTACATCAATCGGGAGGAGAAAAATCCGCCTGCGCTCCTCTTGGATCTGGCAATGGTTCATTACCAGTTCGAGGCCATTCACCCATTCGCAGATGGTAATGGCCGCGTCGGCCGCATGCTGATCTCGCTGATGGCAGTCCATAACGGGCTCTTGGAGACCCCTGTCCTCTACATGAGCCCGGTGTTGGAGCGCTATAAAGATCAGTACATCGATCTCATGTTCAACGTTTCGGCAAAAGGCGCTTGGAACGACTGGTTTCTGTTCTTTTTCGATCGTGTGGTCGAGAGTTGCAGGGAGACCATTGAAACAATTGATCGACTGATCGAACTTCAGAACAAATATAGATCCGTTGCGGCTGAGGCAGCCCGATCGAACAGCGCGCTCACCTTGGTAGATCTGCTTTTCGACAGGCCTGCGATCACAGTTAAAGATGCCCAGGATCGCCTCAGCGTAACCTACAGGGCGGCCAAGCTGACGATCGAAAAGCTGGTAGAGATTGGAATTCTCAAGGAATTTCCGGATAGATACCCCAAGGTGTTTTATGCGCCGACAATCCTCCGGGTCTCTCGCCCTCCGGAGCCGACGATGCCTGCGGATTCCGAGGAGGAAGCAGGCGCGTAAGATGCGTTCGTCTGGGTGCCCCCGCCGGCATGATCCCTCAGCAAATGGTTCTTGCATGAGGCCGGCCGTACGGCTCTGGTTTTCGCAAAGTCGAGATGTAGAATCGTACGCCTCACCTGGAGAGACCCCATGACGGACGCGCGGCACCTTGCCTATCTTTCAGAACTCGAGCGCAAGGTGCTCTGGCTCTCCACCTGGACCATCCACAACGCCAACCACCTGCGCCCCAACGGGGACGGGATGAAGATCGGCGGGCACCAGGCCTCCTCGGCCTCCCTCTCGACCATTCTGACGGCGCTGTATTTCTCGGTGCTGCGGCCCGAGGACCGGGTGGCGGTCAAGCCCCATGCGAGCCCGATCTACCACGCCATCCAGTATCTCTTCGGCCGCCAGACCCGCGAGAAGCTGGAGAATTTCCGCGGCTACAAGGGCGCGCAGTCCTACCCGTCCCGCACCAAGGACGTGGACGACGTGGATTTCTCCACCGGCTCCGTGGGTCTCGGCGTCGCCCAGACCCTGTTCGCCAGCCTGGTGCAGGATTACGTGAAGGCCCATGGCTGGATGAAGGACAAGCCCGAGGGCCGCATGATCTCCCTGGTGGGCGATGCGGAGATGGACGAGGGCAACATCTTCGAGGCCCTGCTGGAGGGCTGGAAGCAGGGCCTGCGCAACACCTGGTGGATCATCGACTACAACCGCCAGAGCCTCGACGCGGTGGTGCGCGAGGGGCTCTATGCCCGCTTCGAGTCGCTCTTCCGCTCCTTCGGCTGGGACGTGGTGATCCTCAAGCACGGCTCGCTCATGCAGGAGGCCTTCCGGGAGCCCGGCGGCGAGAGGCTGCAGGCCTGGATCGATTCGTGCCCCAACCAGCTCTATTCGGCGCTTACCTTCCAGGGCGGGGCCGCCTGGCGCAGGCGCCTCCTGGACGATCTCGGCGACCAGGGGCCGGTGACCCGCCTCATCGAGGGGCGCTCGGACGAGGAGCTCGCCCGGCTCATGTCCAATCTCGGCGGCCATGACCTGCCGGGCCTCCTCGACGCCTTCGAGAAGGCGAGGGAGCACGACCGGCCGGTGTGCTTCCTGGCCTACACCATCAAGGGCTTCGGACTGCCGCTCGCCGGCCACAAGGACAACCATTCGGGCCTCCTGACCCCCACCCAGATGGAGGCGTGGCGCGCCGCCCAAGGGGTGCGCCCGGGCCATGAATGGGACCGGTTCGAGGGGCTGAAAGTCTCGCAGGCCGAGATCGAGGGCTTCCTGAGCGAGGTGCCGTTCATCCGGAAGGGAACCCGCCGCTATGCCGCCCCGCAGGTGCCGGTGCCCGAAAAGCTCGCCTTCCCGGCCAATGCCGCCATGTCCACCCAGCAGGGCTTCGGGCTCGTCCTCAACGAGCTGGCGCGCTCGGACAGCCCGCTTGCCTCGCGGGTGGTCACCACCGCGCCCGACGTGACCGTGTCCACCAATCTCGGCGCCTGGGTCAACCGGCGCGGGCTCTTTGCCCGCGAGAGCATGGTGGACCTGTTCAAGAAGGAGCGGATTCCCTCCACCTACAATTGGGATTTCTCGCCGTCGGGCCAGCATATCGAGCTCGGCATCGCCGAGATGAACCTGTTCATCCTGCTCTCCGCGCTGGGGCTCTCCCATTCGATCTTCGGCGAGCGGATCCTGCCCATCGGCACCCTCTACGACCCGTTCATCTATCGCGGCGCGGATGCGCTCAACTACGCCTGCTACCAGGACGCCCGCTTCATGCTGGTGGCGACGCCTTCCGGGGTGACGCTCGCCCCCGAGGGCGGCGCACACCAGTCCATCGGCACGCCGCTGGTGGGCATGGCCCAGGACGGGCTCGCCTCCTTCGAGCCCGCCTTCGTGGACGAGCTCGCGGTGATCATGCGCTGGGCCTTCGACTACATGCAGCGGGAGGGCGGCGAGCCCGACGAGAACACCTGGCTGCGGGACGAGACCGGCGGCTCGGTCTACCTGCGCCTGTCCACCCGCAGCCTGGAGCAGCCGCAGCGGGAGATGGACGCGGCGCTGGCCGAGGACGTGATCGCCGGGGCCTATTGGCTCAGGAGGCCCGGGCCCAACGCCCAGGTGATCGTCGCCTATACGGGCGCGGTGGCGCCGGAGGCCGTGGAGGCGGTGGGCCTCATGGCCGAGGACCGGCGCGACGTCGGCCTCCTGGCCATCACCTCCGCCGACCGGCTCAACGCGGGCTGGACGGCGGCGCAGCGCGCCCGCGAGCGCGGCCTCGTCCATGCGCGCTCCCACGTGGAGCGCCTGCTCGCCGAGGTGCCGCCCCATTGCGGGCTCGTGACCGTGATCGACGGCCATCCGGCGACGCTCGCCTGGATGGGCTCCGTCATGGGCCACCGCACCCGGTCGCTGGGGGTGGAGCATTTCGGCCAGACCGGCACGGTCCGGGACCTCTACCGGCATTTCGGCATCGACGCCCAGGGCATCATCGCGGCCGCCGAGATGATCGCCCCCGGCCGCCCGATCCGCCACCTGCGGGCGGTGTGACGGGAGGCGGCGCGTCCTTCAGGATTGTCCCGCCCGCACGGCCACCGCCGCGACGCCCGCGCCGATCAGCAGGCTTCCGCCGGCCTTGTTGAAGATGCCGATCGCCCGCGGGTTGCGGACGACGCTTCTCGCCCGGGAGGCGATGAGGGCGTAGGTGAAGGCGTTGGCAAAGGCCAGGACCAGGAAGGTCGCCCCGAACACGCCCACCTGCGGCAGGAGCGGCAGCTTCGGGTCGATGAACTGCGGCAGGAACGCGATGAAGAAGGTCAGCCCCTTCGGGTTGAGCGCCGTCACCAGCCAGGCATGGCCGAGCATCTTGAGGGAGGACGCCCGGTCCGTGCGCGGCGCGGCCTCGAGGGCGCCGCCCGAACGCCAGAGCTTGACGCCGAGCCAGACCAGATAGGCGGCGCCGGCCCATTTCAGCATCGTGAACACCGTGGCCGAGGCGGCCAGCAGGGCGCCCAAGCCGAGGAGCGACAGGGTCATGGCGGTGAAATCCCCAAGGGCCACGCCCGCCGCCATGGGAAGCGCAGTGCGCCAGCCTTGCCCCAGGGCGTAGGACACGACCAGCAGGATGGTCGGCCCCGGAATGACGATCAGCACGGTGGAGGCGGCCGCAAAGGCGAGCCAGGTTTCGATATTCATCCTGGAGTTCCATGCAAAGCCCGGCCATCCAGCCACAGATGGGGGCTCCTGTCGAGAACGGGCAGGATGCTTCTCGGAGGGCGGCTGCCGGAGGCCGGAGACGCGAAATATTTGCCGCTGATGGACCCGCATGGTAACCGCACAATCCTCCGGCACGAGAGTTCTGCAGCAGCATGGCCCGCAAACGCCTCTTCAAGGGCGACACGATTCCGCTGATCCGCCGCCTGTGGCGGGACTGGATGCGCCCGCACGCGAAGACGCTGGCGGTCGTGCTCGCCCTCGTCGCCCTGGTGGCGGGCGCCACGGGGCTCTACCCAGTGCTGATCAAGGCCGCCTTCGACGCCTTCGACGCCAAGGACCAGGCGGCGATCCTGCTCGCGCCCCTCTTCGTCATCGCCGTCACGTCGGTGAAGGGCTTTTCCCTGCTCGCGCTCACGGTTCTCACCAACCGGGTGGTGACCCGGATCGAGGCGGACATGCAGACCGCCCTCTACGGCCACATGATCGAGGCGGATCTCGCCCAGATCGGCCGCGAGAGCCCGGCCGCCCTGACCCAGCGCTTCACCACCGACTTCCTGTTCATCAAGGAGGCCCTGACCCGCCTCTCGACGGTTTTTCTGCGGGAGGTCGCCACCATCGCGGCCCTGGTTGCGGCGATGCTCTGGATCGACCCGGTCCTGACCCTGGTGGCGGGCGTGACCGTGCCCTTCATCGCCCTGCCCATCGACCGGATCGGCCGCCGCCTGCGCCGTGTGGCGGTCTCGACCCAGGAGCAGACCGGCCAGATGGCGAGCCTGATCGCCGAGAGCCTCGCCGGCACCCGCATCGCCAAGACCTACGGCCTGGAAGGCTACCTCAAGGCCAAGGCGGCCGGCGCCTTCGACCAGGTGCGCCGCCTCAAGATGAAGGCCGCCAACGCCCGCAGCCGCCTCGACCCGCTGCTCGAGGCCGGCGGCGGCTTTGCGGTGGCGGCGGTGCTGGTGCTCATCGGCCAGCGGATCCTCTCCGGCGGCAGCACGGTGGGGGATTTCACCGGCTTCGTCAGCGCCCTCATCCTGGCGGCCCAGCCGATCCGGGCCCTGGGCAACCTCAACGCCATCGTCCAGGAGGCGGCGTCCGCCCTGCAGCGCACCTTCGACGTGATGGACGAGGCGCCCCGCATCGGGGACAAGCCGGGGGCGAAGCCCCTCGCGCTCAAGGGGGGCGAGATCCGGTTCAGGAACCTGACCTTCTCGTATGGCGGCGAGGCCGTCGCCCTCGACCGCCTCGACCTCGTGGCGGAGGCCGGCCGCACCACGGCCCTCGTGGGCCGCTCGGGCTCGGGCAAATCGACGCTGCTCTCCCTCGTGCCCCGCCTCTACGACGTGACGGACGGGGCGGTGCTGATCGACGGCCAGGACATCCGGGACGTGACCTTGCGGAGCCTGCGCGCCGCCATCGCGGTGGTGAGCCAGGACGTGGTCCTGTTCGACGACACGGTGCGGGCCAACATCGCCTTCGGGCGGGCCGACGCCTCGGACGAGGAGATCGTGGCGGCCGCCAAGGCCGCGGCGGCGCATGATTTCATCATGAAGATGCCCGAGGGCTACAACTCGGTGGTCGGAACCGGCGGCGGACGCCTGTCCGGGGGCGAGCGCCAGCGCGTGTCCCTGGCCCGCGCCTTCCTGAAGGACGCCCCGATCCTGCTCCTCGACGAGGCCACGAGCGCGCTCGATTCCGAATCCGAGCGCCTGGTGCAGGATGCGGTGAAAAAGCTCATGCGGGGCCGCACGACCCTGGTGATCGCCCACCGCCTCTCCACCGTGCGCGACGCGGATATGATCGTCGTGATGGAAAACGGGCGCATCGCCGAGACGGGAACGCACGAGGCGCTGATCGCCAGGGCGGGAACCTACGCCCGCCTGCACCGCCTCCAGCTCTCGGACGACGGCGAGACGGCTATTCCCGCCGCATGATCCGGTCGACCAGGAGGTTGGACCAGAAGCCGGGGCGGAAGGCCCCCTCCAGGGCCTCCGGATCGTAGACCGTCTCGACCCAGGCGAGGAACGACAGGCCCCTGGCCTCGCCCTCCCGGCGGTAGAGGTCGAAGAACGCGTCCAGGATGCCGGTTTTCGAGAAGCGGAAATGGCCGTAGCGCACATGGAGCTGCCGCTGCGCCTCGTCCACGGACCTGCCCTCCTGGACGATGAGGTAGAGGGCCGCCACGAAGCCGGCCCGGTCCGCCCCGGACTTGCAGTGCAGGACGGCCGGGTATTCGAGGGTGTCGAAGAAGGTCTTGGCCGCCAGCAGGGTTTCCCGGTCCGGCGCGCCGCGGGAGCGGACCACGAACTCCACGAGGCGGATGCCGAGCCTGTCGCAGGTCTCCTTCTGGAGCTGCCAGGAGCCGTGCTCCCGCCCGCCGCGCAGGTTCACGATGGTGCGCACCCCTTGGGCCTTCAGGGCGGCGATCTGGTGCGGCGCGGGCTGGGCGGACCGCCACAGGCGGTCCGAGACCCGGTGCTTGTTGAGATAGAGGAGGCGGAACACCCCATGATCCACCAGGAGCATGTTGGCCCAGGCGCGCACGCGGCCGGCATGGCCCTCGACGGGCCTGTCCCACCGGGCGATGCGGGCCATGCGCCGGGCATAGCGGATTTCAGGTTTGAGGAACCTGTTGAGCACGTCGATCCAGGGGCTGAGAGGGTTGTCGAAAAAGCCCGGCCTGGGGCCGCAGGCCCGCCCCTTATCGGCGATGGCGGCGGATTAATCAATCGGCCGCAGGGCAAGCCTTTGCCGCAGCTCCCGGCAGGAGCCCGCAAGAGCCGGCAAGTTGCATCCTATCGGTTGCCGCCCCGCTGCCTGTCGTGTAAGGGGAGGCGTTCCAAGACCACCCCTCCTTGACGAGCAGAGCGGCTGGAGACCGGGCCCTGGGCCTGGCGGCGGCGCATCGTTGGGGCCAAAAGCATTTCAGGAGAGCGGCGTCATGTCGTCTACCTTCGAGACCGTCGCCGGCATCATTTCCGAGACCGCCGATATTCCGCGCGAGCAGATCACCCCCGAGAGCCACGCCATCGAGGACCTGGGCATCGACTCGCTTGCCTTCCTCGACATCGCCTTTGCGATCGACAAGGCCTTCGGCATCAAGCTGCCCCTGGAGCAGTGGACGCAGGAGGTCAACGAGGGCAGGGCTCCGGCCGAGGAGTATTTCGTCCTGAAGAACCTCGTGGCGCGCATCGACGCCCTCGTGGCCGCCAAGCAGGCCTGAGGCAACGCAGTCGCGCCTCCCGGCGGGCCTTCACGGGCCCTTTGGAGGAGCGATCCGTGGGGAGCTCTGCCTCATGGACAGCCTTCCCCGTTCGGGGAGCGACAAGGGGAAAGGTTCAGGCCACCGGATGCGGCTCGAATACTTTGAAATGATCGATCGGGTGACAGGCCTCGACCGCGAGGGAAAGCGGATCGAGATCCGGTCCACGGTTCCCATGGAAAGCCCCGTCTTCGAAGGGCATTTCCCGGGCCATCCCCTCGTGCCGGGGGTGCTCCTGACCGAGACCATGGCCCAGGCCTCCGGCTATCTCGTGCTGGCCCTCATGGGGTTCAGCCACATGCCGTTCCTGATGGCCGTGGACAAGGCGCGCTTTCGCACCTTCGTGGGCCCTGGTACGGTGCTGGCCGTTCAGGCGCAGCTGGAGCACGAGGGCTCGGGCTACGCGGTCACCAAGGCAAGGATCCTGGCGGAGGGCAAGCCGATCTGCGACGCGGAGCTGCGTTTCAGGATCATGCCCTTTCCCGAAGGCATGGACGGCCAGATGCGCGCCCAGGCGCGCCGCATCGGCCTCCTGGAGGAGGCGGTTTGATGCGTGAGGCGGTCATCACCGGGATAGGCCTGGTGTCCGGCGCCGGAGAGGGGCTGGAGGCGCATCTTTCGGCGCTGGCGAGCGGCGCTCCTCCCCGCACGGACGTTGCGGCCTTCGAGCCCTTCCCGGTCCATCCGGCCCCGCCGCTGGAATGGGACCGGCAGATCCCCAAAAAATCCGACCAGCGCCAGATGGAGCCCTGGCAGAAGCTGGGCTGCTACGCCGCGGGCCTCGCCCTCGACGCCGCTGGCGTAAAAGAGGACGCGGCCCTCAAAGGCCGCATGCAGCTCATCGTGTCGGCGGGCGGCGGCGAGCGGGATTACGCGGTCGACGGGCAGATCCTCACCGGCCTGCGAACGGCCGAGAACCCGGGCGTCTTCCTCAACCAGCGCCTCATGGGCGACCTGCGCCCGACCCTGTTCCTGGCGCAGCTTTCCAACCTTCTCGCCGGCAACATCGCCATCGTCCACGGGGTCACCGGGGCGTCCCGCACCTTCATGGGCGAGGAATCGAGCGGCGTCGACGCCATCCGCATCGCCCGGGAGCGCATCGCCTCCGGCCAGGACGACATCTTCCTGGTGGGCGGCGCCTATAACGCCGAGCGGCCGGACGTGCTCCTCATCTACGAGATGGGCGGCTTCCTCTGGAAGAAGCCTTACTGTCCGGTCTGGGACCGCCCGGGCGATGGGGGCGGCATGATCCTCGGCTCCGGCGCCTGCTTCCTGGTGCTGGAATCCCGCGAGCACGCCGCCTCCCGGGGGGTGACGCCGCTTGCGGCGGTTGCGGGCGTGGCCTCCGACCGAAGCCGTCGCCGGCCCGGCAGCGTCGAGCAGTCGCTCCACGCCCTGGCGGGCCGGCTCGGCGCAAAACCCGATGCGGTGATCTCCGGCGCCACCGGCATCCGGGGCATCACCGAGGAGGAGCGGGCCGCCCTGCGGGACATCGCTCCCGGGGCCGCCGTTCACGCCACCGGCGACCTCGTCGGCCACACCATGGAGGCCCAGGCCCCGACGGGGGTCGCGCTTGCCGCAGGCCTGATCGCTCGCGGCGAGGCGGGGGAGGCCCTGGTCACCTCCGTGGGCCATTGGCGCGGCGAAGGGGCCGTGCGGCTCACCAGGGCCCATTGAGGAGAACCCCATGGCGCTTCGCGACACACAAGGCCGCCCGCTCGTCGCCGTTACCGGCCTCGGCGTGGTCACGTCCCTCGGCCAGGGTAAGGAAGACACTTGGGCGGCGCTCACGGCGGGCCGATCCGGCATCCACCGCATCAACCGCTTCCCCACGGAAGGCCTGCGCACCACCATCGCGGGCACCATCGATTCGGTCGAAGTCGAGCCCTTCTGCGCGCCGGTGCTGTCGGAGCGCCTCGCCATGCTGGCGGCCGAGGAGGCGGTGGGCCAGTCGGGGCTGGCCTCGGACGACTTTCCCGGCGCGCTGTTCATCGCCGTGCCGCCCGTGGAGATGGAGTGGCCGCAACGCGAGGCCCTGGCGGAGGCCTCGGGCCAGGACGGCGACGTCACCTACAAGGATCTTCTCAAGGCCGCGGCCACCGGCCGCTTCAAGCCGTGGCACGACCTGTTCATCTTCGGCACCGTGGCCGACCGCGTTGCTGACCGGTTCGGCACCAGGGGCTCGCCGATCTCGCTCTCCACCGCCTGCTCCTCGGGCGCCACCGCCATCCAGCTCGGGGTCGAGGCGATCCGCCGGGGCGAGACCGATGCGGCGCTCTGCATCGGCACCGACGGCTCCGTGAACCCGGAATCCCTCATCCGCTTCTCCCTGCTGTCGGCGCTCTCGACCCAGAACGAGAACCCGGAAGGGGCGTCCAAGCCCTTCTCCAAGAACCGCGACGGCTTCGTCATGGGCGAGGGCGGGGCCGCCCTCGTGCTGGAGAACGCGGAATCAGCCAGGGCCCGCGGGGCGACGATCCTGGGCTACGTGCTCGGCTGCGGCGAACGGGGCGACGGCTTCCACCGCACCCGCTCGTCCCCGGACGGCGCCCCCGGCATCGCCGCCCTCCGGCAGGCCCTCGACGACGCGGGCGTGCTCCCGGACGACATCGACTACATCAACGCCCACGGCACCTCCACGCCGGAGAACGACAAGATGGAGGCCATGAGCTGCACCGCCGTGTTCGGCGAGCGCATGGCGCGCCTGCCGATCTCGTCCAACAAGTCGATGATCGGCCACACGCTCACCGCCGCCGGCGCGGTGGAGGCGGTGATGTCGCTTCTGACCATCGCCACCGGCCGCATCCCGCCCACCATCAACTACACCCTGCCCGATCCCGCGATCCCCCTCGACGTGGTGCCCAACGTCGCCCGGGACGCGACGGTCGGCTACGTGCTCTCGAACTCCTTCGGCTTCGGCGGCCAGAACACCTGCCTGGTGTTCGGGGCCGAGCCGAAGTGACTGTCATTTAAGGTGCGGCGGAGCCCTCCTGCCCCTTGTGGGGAGGAGTTGGAGGTGGGGGTGTTGGCGCCGGACCTCTATAGGCTATCGCTCACACCCCCACCCCTAGCCCCTCCCCACAAGGGGGGACGACTGGAGCTGCACGCATGACTCGGGTTCTGGTGACAGGAGGCGGCAAGGGCGTCGGGGCCGCCATCGTGCGGGCGCTGGTTGCGGCAGGCCACCACGTGGACTTCACCTACCGCTCCTCGGGCGATGCGGCGAAGGCCCTGGCCGACGAGCTGACGGCGTCCCATCCCGGCCGCACGGTCACGGCCCACCCGGTCGATCTCGCCAGCAAGGCGGCGCTCGAGTCCTTCTGCGAGACCCTGGAGGGCGAGAGCTTCTTCGGGTTCGTGCACAATGCGGGCCAGCCCTACGATGCGCTCGCCGCCATGATGCAGCAGGACAAGGCCGAGGCCGCCATGCAGGTGAACTTCTGGTCGTTCACCCGCATCGCCAAATCCCTCATGCGCGGCATGATCCGCGCCAGGGCGGGGCGCATCGTGGCCATCGGCTCGGTGGCGGCGCTCCAGGGCAATCCGGGCAACGCGGCCTATGCGGCCTCCAAGGGCGCCCTGATCTCCTATTGCCGCACGCTCGCCGTCGAGACCGCCAAGCGCGGCGTGACCGTCAACGTGATCGCTCCCGGCTTCATCGACACGGACATGATGGCCCCTTACGCGGCCTATCGCGACAGCATGGAAAAGCAGATCCCTGCGGGCCGCTTCGCCAGGCCGGAGGAGATCGCGGGCCTTGCGGCCTTTCTCCTGAGCGACCCCGCCGCCTACATGACCGGCGCGGTGCTCCCCATCGACGGCGGCCTGACCGCAATGCTGGGGGTGCATCGGTAGGCCAAGCTGGTAGAGGGTGAGGCTCGGACTTCGAGGGAGCTCTCATGACGCGTTTCATGTGTGTCCAGTGCGGCGCGCAATTTGCCGAAACATCCACCCCGCCGCCATCCTGCCCCGTCTGCGAGGACGAGCGCCAGTGGGTCCGCTGGTCCGGGCAGGAGTGGACGACCTTCGAGGAACTGCGCACCTCCCACCGTAATGCCTTCACGGACGAGGGCGGCCTGACCGGCATCGGGATCGAGCCTTCCTTCGCCATCGGGCAGCGCGCCCTGGTCGTTCCCACGGGAGAAGGCGCCGTCCTGTGGGACTGCGTCTCCCTGATCACAGACGAGGCCATCGAGCGCATCCGCCGCATGGGGGGCCTGAGGGCCATCGCCATCTCGCACCCGCATTACTATTCGGCTTTGGCCGAATGGAGCGAGGCGTTCGGGCGCGCGCCGGTCTATCTGCACGAGGATGATCGGCAATGGGTCATGCGCCCGCATGACGCCGTCCGGTTCTGGTCGGGCGACACCCTGGAGATCGGACCCGGACTGACCCTGATCCGAACCGGCGGGCACTTCGAGGGCAGCACCGTGCTGCATCACGCCGCCGGGGCCGGGGGTCGGGGCGATCTGTTCGTCGGCGATAACCTCCAGGTCACCCAGGATCGCCGCTTCGTCAGCTTCATGCGCAGCTATCCCAATTACATTCCGCTCAACCGGGCTGCCGTGGAGCGGATCGGCGCGGCCGTGGCCCCTTACCCGTTCGAACGGGTCTTTGGCGCCTTCGCCCACCGGAACATCCTGCGGGACGGCAAGGCAGCCGTGGCGCGTTCCATCGAGCGCTATCTGGCGGCGATCCGCGATTGAACCCTGTGCTCCACCCGCGAGGACGGCTTCAACGGAATGCAAACCTTGTCATCCGCCCCGCCGCCCTTTAAGCCGCCGCAAACAGCTTCTCCCGTCATGGCCGGGCTTGTCCCGGCCATCCACGCCTTTTCCGATGAAAGACGTGGATCCCCGGCACCGGGATGACGCCGAACAGGATTTTCCCATGCGCTCCCTTCAGCTTTTCGGCGACCGTGACCTTCGCATCGCCGAGATCGACGCTCCCCCGCCGCCCGCCCCGGGCGAGGTGCAGGTGCGGGTCAGGGCGCTGGCCCTCAACTATCTCGACGTCTGGGGCTTTCGCGGCATGGCGTTTGCCAAGCGCAAGATGCCGCAGGCGGTGGGCGTCGAGGCGTCGGGGGAGATTGCGGCGGTGGGCGAGGGCGTGACCCGGTTCAAGGCCGGGGACCCGGTCACCATGTACGGGGCCGAGACCTGCGGCCATTGCCGGGCCTGCCGGGAGGGCCGGGACAATCTCTGCGAGAACGTGGCCGGCATCATGGGCTTTCATATCGACGGCTTCGCCCGGGAGCTGATCAACCGGCCTGAGCGCCTGGTGATCCCGGTGCCCGAGGGGGTGTCCTTCGAGCAGGCGGCCTGCGCGCCCATCGGGTTCGGCACCGTGCAGCACATGCTGTTCGACAACGCCGGGCTGGAGCCGGGCGAATCGATCCTCGTCCACGCGGGCGGCTCCGGCATCGGCACGGCGGCGATCAAGATGGCCAAGGCCATCGGCGGCACCGTCTACACCACCGTGGGCGACGACGAGAAGGGCGAGAAGGCCAGGGCACTCGGGGCGGACCATGTGGTCAACTACCGCAAGGAGCGGTTCGAGGGCGAGGTGCGCCGGCTCACCCGGCGCAAGGGCGTCGACGTGGTGTTCGAGCATGTGGGCGCCGAGACCTGGAACGGCTCGCTGCTCTGCCTCAAGCGCGGCGGCCGCCTCGTCACCTGCGGCTCCACCTCGGGCGTGTCCGCCACCATGAACCTGATGCAGCTCTTCCAGCAGCAATACCGCATCTTCGGGTCCTTCGGCTGCCGGATCGACAACATCGTCCAGTCCCTGGGCAAGATGGCCGGGGGCATGACGCCGGTCATCGACGCGGTCTTCCCGCTCGACGAGTTCCAGAAGGGCCTGGAGCGCCTGGAGGGCCGCAAGGTGTTCGGCAAGGTGGTGGTGACCTTCTGAACCCTCCCGGCGGAAAAACCGGTTCCCGCCCCTGCCGAAAAGCTCTAGGACAGGCTGCCGCGCAAGGCCGGGCCTGACGGCGCGGCCGGTTCCCTCAAGCCAGGACCCCCTTCGTGCATTTCTCCCAACGCCCCCGCAGCCCTGCCTCGCGCCTGATCGAAACGGTCATGGTCGGCTTCGTGCGCGGGGTCTTCGCCCTGTCGCGGGCTCTCGGCCCCGAGCGCTCGGGCGCGGTGGGGGCGGCGCTCGCGCGCCGGGTCGGCCCGCTGCTGCGGGCCCACCGGACGGCGCTCGCCAATATCCGGGCCGCCTATCCGGGGATGCCGGAGGCCGAGGTCAGGGCCCTGGCGCGGGCGGCCTGGGACAATCTCGGCCGCACGGGAGCCGAATACCCGCATCTCGGCCACCTGTTCGATTTCGATCCGGACAGCACCGTGCCGGGCCGGACGGAGGTGGACGGGATCGAGCATTTCCTGAGCCTCAGGGACGACGGGAAGCCGGGGCTGGTCTTTTCCGCCCATCTGGCCAACTGGGAGCTGCCCGCCATCTGCGCCGCGCGCTTCGGCCTCGACACCACGGCGGTGTTCCGCGCCCCGAACGATCCGGCCATCGCCCGGGTCCTGCACGAGATCCGCAGCGGAACCATGGGAAACCTGGAGGCGGCGCGCCAGGGCGCGGCCTTCGCCATGCAGGGAGCCCTGGAAAAGGGCGGGCATCTCGGCATGCTCATCGACCAGCATTTCACCCGGGGCGTGATCGTGAACTTCATGGGCCGGCCCGCCCTGGTGAATCCGGTCCTGGGCAAGTTCGCCCGCCGCTTCGACTGCCCCGTCCATGGGGTGCGGGTCATCCGCCTGCCGGGCCACCGGTTCCGGCTCCAGCTCACGCCTCCGCTCGACCTGCCCCGCGATCCCGACGGG
>DATHAU010000131.1:0-2587 GCA_035296545.1 Microvirga sp. | reverse complement strand
ATCCGTCGAATGTGGCCATTTCCCGTTGTCCTTGCAGTTGTGAATGGTAAACCTTTGAGGAAGCGTGAGAGAACATCGGTATAGACAAGCTTTCAACTGGCTATAATCTTGCAGGCAATGCGCTCAAATATAAGCTTGTCTTTTCACGACGATGCGTCGCGGGAGTAGAATTCCAGTAAGTGGAACTTGTTCCGCCCCTCAGTTACAGACGTGCTACTCAGATCAAGTCCCAGACAGGTCAGGAGCACCCGGCTCAGCGTCGCCGGAGTGCCGCGTGCGGATCGACGAATTCAAAGGGGCTTAGCAGTATGCAACATTCGCTACTGCTTTCGACCTGATCCGAGCCCTTGAGCGAGCAGCCTCTCCTGTCCGTTGGATAGCAGCCGCACTCCTTCAAAGATGCCCCTCGGCAATGGAGAGAAGGTATTGCCCATAGGAGCTTTTGGCCAGCCGGGCTCCAAGCCCCCGCAGCTCCTCCCGGCTGATCCAGCCGGCCGCAAACGCGATCTCCTCCGGACACGCGATCCGGAAGCCCTGCCGCTTCTCGAGGGCCCGCACGAACTCGGACGCCTCCACCAGGCTGTCCGGCGTGCCCGTGTCCAGCCAGGCATAGCCGCGCCCCATCAGCTCCACCTGCAACTGCCCCCGCTCCAGATAGGCGCGGTTCACATCCGTGATCTCCAGCTCGCCCCGAGCCGAGGGCTTCAGCCGGGCGGCGATCTCCACCACTTGGGCATCGTAGAAATACAGCCCCGTCACCGCCCAGTTCGAGCGCGGAGCCTTGGGCTTCTCCTCGATGGAGACCACCCGCCCCTGCCCGTCGAACTCCACCACCCCGTAGCGCTCCGGATCGGTCACATGGTAGGCGAACACCGAGGCCCCGGCCGGGCGCGCGGCCGCCGAACGCAACAGGTCCGTGAGGCCGTGCCCGTAATAGACGTTGTCGCCCAGGATCAGCACGGAGGGGCCGCCGGCCACGAACTCGGCGCCGATCACATAGGCCTGGGCCAGCCCCTCGGGCCTGGGCTGCTCGGCATAGGAGAGGCGAATGCCCCATCGCTCGCCGGTGCCCAGGAGCTGCCGGAAGCGCGGCAGGTCGTCAGGGGTGGAGATGATCAGGATGTCGCGCACCCCTGCCAGCATGAGGGTGGTGAGCGGGTAGTAGATCATCGGCTTGTCGTAGATGGGCAGGAGCTGCTTGGACGTGACGTAGGTCATGGGATGCAGCCGCGTCCCGCTCCCGCCCGCCAGGATGATGCCTTTCAACGTTGCCCCCTCTCATTGGTCATGGAGTTGGCCTTCGATAGCCCGCGCGAGCGGATTACGCCAGTCGGCAACCGGGGTGAAATGTCGCGGAATTCAAGGAGGTTCGAGAACTTGGCTGGGGCGCCAGGATTCGAACCTGGGAATGGCGGTACCAAAAACCGCTGCCTTACCGCTTGGCGACGCCCCAATGGTGGCGTGTACATAATCGGCACGGGGGATGCTGGCAACCGGTTTCGCGCCATGGACGGTATTCTCGCCGATGGCCCGATTTCTCCCCTTGCGGCGCTTCCCCCTCGCCGCTATAAACCGGCCTCCCGATGATTTGTCGATGTCGGAGTGTAGCGCAGTCTGGTAGCGCACCACGTTCGGGACGTGGGGGTCGCAGGTTCAAATCCTGCCACTCCGACCATTCCTCTCCAATTATGTCGCGAAAACAATCCTGATGGTCAGGCTCACCCTGCCGGTGCAGCGATGCCCCATATTCCTGGGTGATGCTCCTCCTCTCACGCCTGCTCAATGCGTGGAGAAGCGCCCGTCCTCCTGGTAGGTTTCATAGTGGACCGTCGCAGACGGGAGGGCTTCGAGCTGCCGGGGTCCCCTGGGCCAGTCCTGGGCCGGCTCATGGCCCTGGGGCATGTAGCGGGGGCGGAAGCGTAGGTCCACCAGGGAGCGCAGTTCCGGAGCGGCCAGATCCATCATGGTGGCGTCGCGCCAGCGGCGGCGCAGCTTGTTCTTGCCGGTCAGACGGCTGGAGAAGGTTCTGACCTCCTCCTCGATCTGCAGCACGATGCGGCCCATCAAAGTCTTTCGGAAATTGAAACGTCCTGTCAGAGCCATCCGACTCTCCTCAACCGACCGCCTTCTGCAAGGTCGTACGCCAAACGCCACGGGGTTCGGCGCTGGCCGATCACGCCTTGAGCTTCGACGCGCATCCGAACCCATTCCTGTATGGGAATGCCTTCATGCGGCAAGGGTTCCTAGCCCTTTCATAGAACGCGCAAGGGCATGAAAAAGCGGTGCGATTCGGCACGTAAGGCGTCGTTCCGGACAGGAAATTCGGGTTAGGAAGCCGCAGGACACGACCTTGGCCGCCTTGGGGGCCTTCAGCTCTGCGGCGGGAGGCGGGGAGCAGGGACAGTCCGAGCAGGCGGGCAGCCGGTCGGTCACCCGGAGGCGCTGCGCTGTGTTGCGGCGGCGCATGGCGGGCACGGTCAGGGACGGGGCCTGGGCGAGAGGTTGATCGTCACGAGCTGTCCGGTTCTCGGGTCGAGGATGGTCATGGCAGCCTCCATTCGGTTGCATGGGAGAAACGCCTGACGCT
>DATHAU010000130.1:0-6591 GCA_035296545.1 Microvirga sp. | reverse complement strand
TCCTGGTCGGCCGGCGGGACAGCAACGCCCCGGGCCTGCTTCCCGAAGGCAGGATCCTCGCGGTGGACGCCTTCTATCGGGACGGCGGCACGGCGGACCGGACCGACGTAATCTCCCTGGTCCTGGCCCTGGAGGCCCTGGCAGAGCGCAACGTGCGCGTGGTCAACATGAGCCTGTCCGGCCCGCCCAACGAGGTGCTGAAGAGCGCCATCGCATCGGCCCAGGCCAAGGGCATGGTCATCGTGGCGGCTGCCGGGAACAACGGGGCCGGCGCGGAGCCGTCCTATCCCGCCGCCTATCCCGGGGTGATCGCGGTCACCGCCGTGGACCGGAATCTCGGCGTCTATCCTCGGGCGACCCGCGGCGAGTACGTGGACCTGGCGGCGCCCGGCGTGGACCTGTGGGTGGCCGCGGCCGGGCGCGGCGGCACCGTCAAGAGCGGCACGTCCTACGCCGTGCCGTTCATCTCGGCGAGCGCGGCCGTCCTGCGCGCCGCCAATCCCGGTCTGGATGCCGCCAGCCTCCGGGCGAGGCTTGAAAGCGCCACCCTGGACCTCGGCAAGCCCGGTCGCGACACGACCTTCGGGCACGGCCTGCTTCAGGCGGCGAACCTGTGCCGGTCACCCCAGCCTTCGCCGACCCTGCGGTCCGCCTCGGGGACAGAAGCGACCCCCGACTAACCCGCCGACCGAACCGGAGGGCGCTTCAACCGGATGCCAGGTTTCGCGTCGGCCCTTTGGACCTCTGCCGCAAAAACCGCTTCGCCTCCGGGACAGCCGTCCCGGAGGCGAAGCATCGCCATGCAGAGAACTGATTACGGGTTCCGGTCCTTCGTCCCGGTGCCGCTCACCTGAGCGCCGCGCTCGTCCTCGACCTCGACCTCGGTCTTGCGCACCGTGTCGGATACGGTCTGCGTGCGCTGGTCCACGTCATTGCGGACCACGAGCTCCTCCGTCACGCGCGCTTCCTTGGAGACCACGGCCTCTTCGCCGCGCTCTTCCACCTCGATGGTGCGCTCCTGGAACAGGTTCTCGTTGCCGACCGAGCCGGTCCGCATGTCGCCGGTCGCAGCGCGGCGCTCCACATGAACGCGCTCCTCGCGCAGGCTCACCTGCTCTTCCACGGGACGCTCCACCACATAGGACCGGATGCGCACGCGGCCGTGGCTCACGTCGCGCTTGCCCACATTCAGGTGCTCCTCGGCGACGGGGATCACTTCGTCCCTGTCCGAAACGCGCTCCGAAGAGCTGTTCATCGCCGTTCCGGAGCCCGCGGTCATGCCCGACATGGACGAGGCGGCGCCCGTGGCCCCGCCCGTCGTGGACGATGCTGACCAGCCCTCGGAGCGCCAGCTCTCAGCCCGCTCGTCGATGTCGATGGTGCCTTCGTCGTCAAGAATATCGATGACGCGCTCGTAATCGGCGTCGCTTGCGCTCACCGACACCAGGAAACCGCCCCGGCGCAGGCCTTCGGCGTAGGTGTGGCGGTCCTCGTCGGGGATGAAGAGATCGCGCAGCGAATCCCACAGGCCGGCGCTTGCCTCCGGAAAGGATTGCGTGCCGGCGGTGCCGGTGGTTCCCTCATGGCCGGGGGTGAGGCGAACGCTGTCATGGGGGATGCCGGCGGCGTGGAGACGGCTGATGGCCTCCTCCGCATCCGTGCGGCTGTCGAAGAAAGCCGTGACCGTCCTTCGGTTTGAGGATCCTGTCGTCATTCCGGAACTCATCGGGGTATCTCCTCTTCTGGGTCTGGTTTTCGGGAGCAAGCCGCTCCACGAGGACACCCTGTTTGCGAAACGGGCACTTGCTCCTGGTGGCCCAGGTGCATGTCGGGGATCGGGTCGCCTATCGTTGCTCTAGGGTGATCGAAGACCAACGGGCGCTGGCCGCGGGAGTTCCCTGCCGAGCGGCCCGGCCCCGGACGCCGGGGCGAGGTCCGGGAGCGAGGCGTCCTGTCCAGCTTGCGGGCGGGCCGAGGGACGGCGGGGCGGCCGCGCGGGCGAGGGCTTTGCCCTGGCGAGGGCCCCTCGCGAAATTCTTGCTCTGGGCGGAAATTAGCCTAGCATGTTGCCGATGGAGGGGCGGAACCGCCGGCTTCGTTCCGGCGTCCCTTGCGAGGAGACGGCTTTGCCTGCTGCCCATGGACCGGGAGATCGGACCGCTTCCGCCGAACCCGCTTTGGCGATGCAGGGCGTCAGCAAGGCGTTCGGGAACGTCAACGTCCTGCGCAGCGTCGACTTCACCCTTCGCGCCGGCGAGATCCATGCCCTCATGGGCGAGAACGGCGCCGGCAAATCGACCCTCATGAAGATCGCCGGCGGGATCTATCAGGACTACCAGGGGGAGATAGCGGTCTTCGGCCGGGCGGTTCGGTTTGCGAACCCGCGGGACGCCTCGCGGGCCGGGGTCGCCGTGATCCATCAGGAGCTCAACCTCGTCCCCGAAATGACCGTTGCCGAGAACATCTTTCTCGGCAACGAAAAGGTGCGCGGCGCGCCGTTTCTCGTGGACAAGAGGTCACAAGGCGCCGCCGCCGCCCGCATCCTCGAGACGCTCAACTTCCAGGCCTCGCCTCATGCGCCCGTGAGCAGCCTGCGCATCGGCGAGCAGCAGCTCGTGGAGATCGCCAAGGCCCTGGCGCAGGATGCCCGCATCCTCATCATGGACGAGCCGACCTCCGCCCTCTCGGTGGCCGAAGCGGAGCGGCTGCACGCCATCATCCGCCGGCTCTCGGCGGAAGGCGTCGGCATCGTGTACATCTCGCACCGCATGGAGGAGGTGTTCGACCTTGCAGGGAACGTCACCGTTTTGCGCGACGGCGCGGTGGCGGGCACCCTGCCGGCCGCGAGCGCCTCCCGCCGCGACCTGATCCGCCTCATGGTGGGCCGCGACGTTCAGGAGTTCCTGACGCGGCACAGCCAGGGAGCAGCGCCCGGGCGGCACCCCGCAGGGCCGCCGGTCCTGTCGGTGCGCCATCTCTGGCTCGCCCACCCGAAGCCCACGGCGGGCCGCCCGCGCCTCGTGGACGACGTCTCCTTCGACGTGGCCAAGGGCGAGGTCCTGGGGCTCGCCGGGCTCATGGGCGCAGGCCGCAGCGAGGCGCTGGAGACCATCTTCGGGGCGCAGAAGCTCTCCTGGGGCGGGCAGGTGAGCGTCGACGGAAAGGCGCTCGCGATCCGCTCCCCCGCCGACGCCAAGCGGGCCGGGCTCGCGCTGGTGACGGAAGACCGCAAGCGCGACGGGCTCGTGCTCGACGCAGGCGTCGGTTTCAACCTGGCCCTGCCGGTGATCGAACGGCTCGCCGCCGCCGTGTTCGTGTCGCGCAGGGCGGAGAAGAACCTGGCCGAACGGCAGATCGCATCCCTGGGCATCCGGACCCGCGGCCCGCGCCAGGCGGCGGGCGCCCTCAGCGGCGGCAACCAGCAGAAGGTGGTTCTGGGCAAATGGCTCGAGACCCGCCCCCGCGTCCTCCTCCTCGACGAGCCCACGCGAGGGATCGACGTGGGCGCGAAGGCGGAGATCTACCGCCTCATCGACAGCCTGAAGGAGCGCGGCATCGCGGTGGTGCTGGCAAGCTCCGAACTGCCCGAGCTGATGGCGTTGAGCGACCGCATCCTGGTGCTGAGGGAGGGGCGGCCGACCGCCCTTCTCCACAAGAGCGAGTTCTCGCCGGACCTGATCATGGACTACGCGTCCCCCGGCGGCGCGGTGCAGGAGGCGCTCCGGACGGGACCATGGAGCGCCTCCGAGAAGATGGCCTGATCGCAACCGGCCGCAGAGCCGATGCGCCGAAACGAAGACCATGGAGGACGCCCTTGTCGTCGCGAGTATCCGCAGAAGCGCTCAGCGCCTTCCTGCTCAGAACGAAACTCTACTGGAGCCTCCTGATCCTGCTCGCCGTAGGCATCGTCACGTCCCCCGTGTCCTCCAAGGGCGTCAACATCTTCCTGAGCACCGGCAACCTGTCGGACGTGCTGCGGCAGGTGTCGAACAACGGGATCGTTGCGGTGGGGATGACCCTCGTGATCCTCACGGGCGGCATCGACCTCTCGGTGGGCTCGATCATGGCCCTGGGCTCGGTGCTCTGCGCCATGCTGCTCACCTACGACGAGCAGACCAGCGCCACCCTTCTGTCCTTTCCGATCCTGGCGGTGGTTTGCGCATGCCTCGCGGTCTGGGGCGCTTCGCAGCTCATGGCCCTGCGCACGCGCCAGGGCGATGCGGGCATCCCGTCGGGGCGCCGGGCGCTCGCCGTGGGGCTCGCGGGGCTCGTGGCGGCGGGAGCCTGGTGGCTTGCGGCGTCGCAGGTGCCGGCCAAGTTCGGGGTGATCGGCGTTCTCATCGTGGTGCCGGCGGTCGGCCTCGCCTTCGGCTGGCTCAACGGGGTCATCATCACCAAGGGCCGCCTGCAGCCCTTCATCGTGACCCTTGCCATGATGGTGGGCGTGCTCGGCATCGCCCGGGTGGTGGCCGGGCAGGACGCTGCGGTCCACCCGGTCTATACGGGCACGAACGCGACGGAGGATTTCGACGTCCTGCGCGCCCTGCTCTACCGCATCGTGCCGGTTCCAGGCCTCTTCTTCCTGGCGGTCGTCGTCCTCTCGGCCATGCTGCTGCGCATGACGACGTTCGGGCGCTACGTCTACGCCATCGGCGGAAACGAGCAGGCGGCCCGCCTCTCGGGGGTGGCGGTGGACCGGGTGAAGATCGCGGTCTACGCCATGTCGGGCTTTCTCGCGAGCCTGGCGGGCGTCCTGTACACGGCGCAGTACCGGCAGGGAAAGCCGGATGCGGGCGTCGGCATGGAGCTCGACGCCATCGCGGCCGTGGTGATCGGCGGCACGAGCCTGATGGGCGGCAAGGGGTCGATCGCCGGCACCTTCGTGGGCGTGCTCATTTTCGGCTTCTTGAGCAACATCCTTCAGCTCAACAACATCGACAGCAACACCCAGCTGGTGCTGAAAGGCGGCATCATCCTGGCCGCAGTTCTCGTGCAGGAGCGCTCGCTCGGCGATCTTTTCAGCCTCAGGCGCCTGTCCGGCGCAGGGGCCGCCCGCTCCGATCCCGCGCCGCCCCGCCATGCGGCCCCAGCGCAAGCCGCGGGGCCGTCCGCCGAGGCGCCTCTGGCCGACAATCCATGAACTGAAAAGGGAGAAGCCGAACCGCATTCAGCCCAGCCTGCAAGAACCCCCATAAGACCTGATCCCCAACGGGAGGACATCCATGGAACGCAGAACTTTTCTCAAAACCACCGCCGCTGGCCTTCTCGTGGCCGCATCACCGCTCCACTCGGTGCTGGCGCAGGGCAAGAAGTACCGCTTCGGCTTTTCCCAGTCGACCACCCTCGAGCCCTGGCGCGTGCAGTTCAACAAGGACATGAAGCGCGAAGCCGACATGCATCCGGAGATCGAACTCCTGATCGCGGACGGCCAGGACAAGACCGAGAAGCAGGTCGCCGACGTGGAGAACTTCATCCGCCAGGGCGTCGACGTGCTCCTGATCTCGCCCAAGGAATCGGCAGGCCTCACGGGCGTCACCCTGAAGGCCATCGAGGCCGGCATTCCGGTGATCGTTCTCGACCGCAACGTGAACACGGACAAGTACACCCAGTTCATCGGCGGCGACAACGTGGTGATCGGCCGTGCCGTGGGCGAATATGCGGTCAAGACCCTCGGCGGCCCGGGGCAGGCCAAGGGCAACGTGGTGGAAATCTGGGGCGGCTTCGGAACGCAAGCGTCCCACGACCGCTCGAACGGCTTCCACGAATTCGTCGACAAGGAAAAGGGCATCAAGCTCGTCAACGAGAAGATCGACTGCGACTGGAAGCAGAACAAGGCCTACGACCTGATGGCCAACCTGCTCAAGGCCAACGAGAAGATCGACCTCGTCTACGGGCACAATGACCCCATGGCCTACGGCGCTTATCTCGCCGCCAAGGATGCGGGCCGCGACAAGGACATCAAGTTCCTGGGCGTCGACGCGATCCCCAACGAGGGCGTGCAGTGGGTGAACAAGGGCCAGCTGACGGCGACGTTCCTCTACGCCACTCCCGGCGCGGAGGGCATTCGCCAGGCGCTCAAGATCGTCAAGGGCGAGAAGGTGCCCAAGACCGTCACCCTGCCCACCGCCACCATCGACAAGAGCAATGCGCCGCAGGTGCTCAAGGACAACGGCCTCGGCTAAGCGCAATTTAAGGGCGCGGGCAGGCAATGCCCGCGCCCCTCTCCAGCATTCGGGGCTTCCCATGGAATGGCTGAATGAACCGCCGCGCTGGCGGATGGACGGCGGCGCGCTCCACGTCACCACCGGCGAGAAGACCGACTTCTGGCGAAAGACCCATTACGGCTTCATCCGCGACGACGGGCATCTGCGCTTCGAGCGTGCGAGCGGCGATTTTACCGCCGAGGCGACGTTTTCCGGCGATTACCGGGAACTCTACGATCAGGCCGGGCTGATGCTGCGCCTGGACGAGCGCAACTGGATCAAGGCGGGCGTGGAGTTCGTGGGCGGCAGGCGCACCTTGAGCTGCGTGGTGACGCGGGACGCCTCCGACTGGTCCATGGTCCCGGGCCTCGATGCGCCCGAAACCCTT
>DATHAU010000129.1:0-4718 GCA_035296545.1 Microvirga sp. | reverse complement strand
CTGTTTCGCGCCGCCGACCATCCGTTCTGGATCGGCCGCCCGGTGGAGCTGCCGGGCTCGCGCCCCCTCGATTTCGAGGGCGGCGGCAGCCTGGGGGCGCAGCTCGTGGAATGGCCGGTGGGCCACACCATCAAGTGCCTGTGCTTCTACCACCCGGACGATCCGCCCGAGCTGAAGCAGCGCCAGGAGCGCGAGCTGCTGCGCCTCCATGACGCCGCCCGCAGCATCGGCCGCGAACTCCTGGTGGAGATCATCGCCGGCAAGCACGGCGCGCTGGAAGCCGACACGGTGGCGGGCATCCTCCAGCATCTCTACGGGCTCGGAATCAAGCCGGATTGGTGGAAGCTCGAGCCGCAGCAGGACAGGGCGGCCTGGCATGCGGTCGGCAGGGTGATCTCCCGCAACGATCCCTATTGCCGCGGCATCGTGCTGCTCGGGCTTGAGGCCCCGGAGAATGAATTGGAAGCGGCCTTCGCGGCTGCCGCGAGCGAGCCGCAGGTGAAGGGCTTCGCGGTCGGCCGCACCATCTTCAACGACGCGGCCCGCCGCTGGCTCAGGGGCGAGATCACGGACGAGGCCGCCGTCAGCGACATGGCCGGCCGCTTCCAGCGCCTCGTGGACGCCTGGCAGCGCGCGGCGGGACATGCCAAGGTGGCGTGAACGGGGAAACCTCATGGCCTTTTCAGAGGAAGAGATCAGGCAGGCCGGAAAAGCCATCGCGCTGCGCGACGACCAGCTCGACGGACTTCTGGCCGCCCTGCGGGCGCGAACGGCCGATGCTGTCCTAGGCAGCGTTCGCCCGGGCCATGATCGCATCCGCTTCGATCTCGTTCATCTGCTCTGGTATGCGGGCGCGCTGATCGTCATCGGGGCCATGGGCCTGTTCTCCACCCTTGCCTTCGACCGGATGGGCGGAGGGGCGCTTGCCGCCACCGCCCTGGTCTACGCCGTCCTCTTCGTCGTGGCCGGGCATGGCCTGTGGCATCGCCGCCATCTTCGCACCCCCGGCGGTTTGCTGGTGGCAACCGCGGTCGCCATGATGCCGCTTGCGGTCTACGGGATCCAGGACGCCATGGGATGGTGGGGGCCGGGAGGCGATCCCGGCCGCTACAACGGCTTCTTCGTCTGGGTGAAAAGCAGCTGGCTGCCCATGGAGATCGCCACCGTTCTGGCCGGCATCCTCGCCCTGCGTTTCTATCCCTTCGCCTTCATCGCGGCCGTCATCGCCGTGGCGCTCTGGTTCATGTCCATGGACCTGACGCCCTGGATCGTCGGCGGCGAGTTCGGCTGGGCCGCCCGCAGGAAGGTGTCGGTGGCCTTCGGCTTCGCGGTGCTCGTCATGGCCTGGATCGTCGACGTGAGGCGCAGCCAGAAGCAGGACTTCGCCTTCTGGCTGCATCTGTGCGGTCTTGCGGCCTTCTGGGGCGGCCTGACCCTCTCCGAGAGCAGCAGCGAGATCGGCAAGGCGATCTATTGCCTCATCAACATCGTGCTGGTGCTTCTGTCCGTCTTCCTGATGCGGCGGGCCTATTCGTTGTTCGGGGCGGTCGGCATCGCCGTTTACCTGGGCTATCTGGCCGACGATGTTTTCAAGAACTCCCTGTTCTTCCCCTTTGCCCTGTCGTTCATCGGCATTCTCATCATCGCGGCGGGACTGCTTCTTCACCGGCACCGCGGGCCTCTCTCGGCCTGGATGTCGAACATTCTGCCGCATCCCCTCAAGAAGCTGCGTCCGCCGCACGCGAACGCCACCCTTCGATTGGAGCACGCATGAGCACGATCCGCCTCACCATGGCGCAAGCCGTCGCCCGCTTCCTCATCGCGCAGAAGACGGAGATCGACGGCAGCGTCCTGCCCCTGTTCGGGGGCGTCTGGGCCATCTTCGGCCACGGCAACGTGGCCGGCATGGGCGAGGCGCTGCACGGGGTGCGCGAGCAGCTCCCCACCTTCCGCGCCCATAACGAGCAGGGCATGGCCCATGCGGCGATCGCCTTCGCCAAGGCGTCGCGCCGGCGGCGCATGATGGCCTGCACCACCTCCATCGGGCCGGGCGCGACCAACATGGTGACGGCCGCGGCCGTCGCCCATGTGAACCGCCTGCCCGTGCTGCTCCTGCCCGGCGACGTGTTCGCCAACCGCAGGCCCGATCCGGTGCTGCAGCAGATCGAAAGCTTCTCCGACGGCACGGTGTCGGCAAACGACTGCTTCCGGCCGGTCTCCCGCTACTTCGACCGCATCTCCAGGCCGGAGCAGATCATCCCGGCGCTCCAGCGCGCCATGGTGGTGCTCACCGATCCCGCCGAATGCGGCCCGGTGACCCTTGCCCTGTGCCAGGACACCCAGGCCGAGGCCTACGATTATCCGGAAAGCTTCTTTGCCGAAAAGATCTGGTCCCCGCGCCGCATCCGCCCGGACGAGACGGAGCTTGCGAATGCTGCCGCCCTCATCCGGGGCGCCAGGAAACCCTTCATCGTGGCGGGAGGCGGCGTGCTCTATTCGGGCGCCGAGAAGGCGCTGTCGGACTTCGCCGAGCGGCACGGCCTCTTCGTCGGCGAGACGCAGGCGGGCAAGTCGAGCGTCCCGCACGATCACCCCGCCTGCCTCGGGGCGGTGGGCGTCACCGGCACGGGAGCCGCGAACGCGCTCGCCGAGGAGGCCGACGTGGTGATTGCGGTCGGCACGCGCCTCCAGGATTTCACCACCGGCTCCTGGGCCCTGTTCAAGAGCCCGGACCGGCGCATCGTCGGCCTCAACGTGCAGGGCTTCGACGCCGCCAAGCACAGCGCCCAGGCCCTGGTGGCGGATGCCCGCGTCGGCCTCGAGGAGCTGAGCCGCGCCCTCGGGGCGTGGAAGGCGCCGGAGGCCTGGACGACCAAGGGCCATGAGGAGAAAACCCGCTGGTTCGAATCCTCCGCCCGCTACACGGACCCGACCAATGCGGAGCTTCCCTCCGACGCGCAGGTGATCGGCGCGGTGCAGCGCACCTCCCAGCCCACCGACGTGGTGGTGTGCGCCGCGGGCGGCCTGCCGGGCGAGCTGCACAAGCACTGGAAGGCGAGCACGGCGCTGGGCTACCACATGGAATACGGCTATTCCTGCATGGGCTACGAGATTGCCGGCGGCATCGGCGTGAAGATGGCCGATCCCGCCCGCGAGGTGATCGTGATGGTGGGCGACGGCTCCTACCTGATGATGAATTCCGAGCTGGCCACCTCCGTCATGCTGGGCCAGAAGCTCACCGTCGTGCTCCTCGACAACCGGGGCTATGGCTGCATCAACCGCCTGCAGCGCGCCACCGGCGGCGAGAGCTTCAACAACCTGCTCCAGCACACCAACCACGTGACCCTGCCGGACATCGACTTTGCGGCGCACGCGGCAAGCCTCGGAGCGCGGTCCATGAAGGTGCAAAGCATCGCGGAACTGGAGGATGCCCTTCGCCGGGCGCGGGGCGCGGAGCGCAGCACCGTGATCGTCATCGACACCGATCCGCTGATCGCCACCGATGCGGGCGGCCATTGGTGGGACGTGGCGGTGCCGGAAGTGTCCGTGCGCGAACAGGTGAACCTGGCGCGTAAGGCTTACGAAACCGCCCTGGCTGGACAACGCGTGGGGGATTGACGGTGAGGGAAACATAATCCTCCTCAGGATGAGGACAGTGGATGAAACCACGCTCCTAAGAACAGGCTCATGAAACGACTGAAGGAAAAACCATGACGATCCGCATCGGGGCCAATCCCATCGGCTGGTCCAACGACGACATGCCGGAGCTCGGCGGCGAGACGCCGCTGGAGGTGTGCCTTGCCGAAGCCAAGGAGGCAGGCTTCGAGGGCATGGAGCTCGGCAACAAGTTTCCCCGCGAGCCGGAGGCCCTGAAGAAGGCGCTGGCGCCCTTCGGCATGGCGTGCGTGTCGGGCTGGTATTCCGCCGAGCTCTTGAAGCGCGACGCCGATGCCGAGATGGAGGCGCTGCGCCCGCATCTCGACCTGCTCAAAGCCATGGGCTCGAACGTGCTCGTCTTCGCCGAGACCTCGAACGCCATTCACGGCGACCGCTCCAAGCCCCTGTCGCAGCGCCCAAGGATGCAGGATGGCGACTGGGCCGAGTTCGGCCGCCGCATGACGCAGGTGGCGGAACGGACCCTGCAAGAAGGCGTGCGGGTGGTCTACCACCACCACATGGGCACCATCGTGGAATCCGAGGCCGACATCGACGCCTTCATGCGCTCCACGGGGGAGGCCGTGCACCTGCTCCTCGATACGGGCCACGCCACCTGGGGGGGTGCCAACCCGGCCGAGCTGGCGCGCCGCTACCGCAGCCGCATCAGCCATGTGCACACCAAGGACGTGCGCAGGGAGGTGATGGAGAAGTCGAAAGCGGAAGGCTGGAGCTTCCTCGATTCCGTCATCGAAGGGGTCTACACGGTGCCGGGCGACGGCATGGTGGATTTCGTCTCCGTGTTCAGGGAACTGCCGGGCTATGGGGGCTGGGTGGTGATCGAGGCGGAGCAGGACCCGAAGAAGGCCCACCCGCTCACCTATGCCAAGATGGGCTATGCCAATCTCACCCGCTTCCTGAAGGAAGCCGGGCTTCGCTAAGGGACCGCCGCCATGTCGAACCTCCTGGTCAAGCCGTCGAAGCCCGACCCGAGCGGGCGCATCCACGCGGTCACCCCGGCCTCGGCCGGATGGACCTATGTGGGATTCGAGGTCTATCAGCTC
>DATHAU010000128.1:0-3062 GCA_035296545.1 Microvirga sp. | reverse complement strand
CGTGCCTCACCGCGTCATCGCAGGCCGCAGCCGAGGGAACGATCAACCAGTGCAGCGCGACCTAGCTCGCCCCCCTTGTGGGGAGGAGGTGGAGGTGGGGGTGTGTGCGATAGCCTATGAAGGTGTGGCGCATACACCCCCACCCTGACCCTCCCCACAAGGGGGAGGGGAACCAGAGGTGCCGCTTGTCATCCCGGGGCCGCGCAGCGGAGCCCGGGATCCATAACCGCTGACGACGCAGGATGAAGCCAGACCGCCCTGCCCTTCCTTCCATTGTCGTGGTTATGGATCCCCGCCTGCGCGGGGATGACAGCGGAGGATGTCGCCACGGGTGAGTGATTTCCTCCCCCTCCCCGGCCCGAGCTTGGCTCGCGGGCCGGAGCATTGTACCATGCCCCCATGTTCACGCTCGTCATGACCGCCGCCCATCTCACCATGCGCCCTGCAGGGCGCACGGGAGAGGCTTGGCGCGTCTAGCAGCGTCGGCATCCCCCAAGCCCTGCGGAGACGAGCAGGGCTTTCTTACGGTTCCGTTCGCCTCCGCCTTTTGAAGGAGAGCGACATGAACGCAGA
Organism: Microvirga sp.; assembly: GCA_035296545.1. Lineage (GTDB taxonomy): Bacteria > Pseudomonadota > Alphaproteobacteria > Rhizobiales > Beijerinckiaceae > Microvirga. Next base: position 2,489 of record DATHAU010000128.1, on the reverse strand, counting down.
ACCGACCCCCTGCCCACCTGCGCCTGCAAGCCCCGGTGACATCGTGATCCGTGCGGCGAGGCCCGGCGACGGCGAGGGCATCGCGGCCCTGGCCAACCTGCCCGGCTACCGCTGGGGCACCCTGCGCCTGCCCCACCAGACCCCGGAGGCGACCCGGAAGATGATCGAGAGCAACGCTCCCGGCAACGTCTTGCTGGTGGCCGAGCAGGACGGCCGCATCGTCGGCAACGGCGGCCTCGACCGCGCCCTCGGGCGGCGAGCCCATGCGGCCGGTCTCGGCATGGGCGTTCACGACGATTACCGCGGCCGGGGCATCGGCGGCCGGCTCCTGCGGGAGCTGCTCGCGATGGCCGACGACTGGCTCAACCTGAAGCGCATCGAGCTCACGGTCTATACGGACAACGCTCCGGCCATCGCGCTTTACGAGCGCAGCGGCTTTGCGGTCGAGGGAACCCACAGGGCCTATGCCTACCGGGCGGGCTCCTTCGTGGACGCCTACGCCATGGCGCGGATAAAACCTTGAACGACGGGACCGGCCGCGCTTGCCGTGGCCGGTCATGACACCTATAGCGGAGGACGATGTGCCGGAAATGGCCTCGGTTTAAGGGTTCCTTGGCGTGCCGCATCGCGTGGCTGCAAAAACGGGTTCCCTTCGCGCACCGGGTCGTCGGACCCGGCGCGATGCTTGAATGTCCGGCCGAATTTCCAGGAGATCCGCCGTGCTCCACGTCTCGACCCGGGGAGAAGCCCCCGCGCTCGGCTTCGCCGACGCCCTGCTGGCCGGCCTGGCGCGGGACGGCGGCCTCTACGTGCCGCAGGCCTGGCCGAGCCTGACGGCGGACGCGATCCGGGGCTTTGCCGGGCTTCCTTACGCGGACGTGGCCAAGGCCGTGCTCGGGCCCCTGGTGGACGGGGACATTCCGGCGGCCGACCTCGACCGCATGATCGAGGACTCCTACGCCTCGTTCCGCCACCCCGCCGTGTGCCCCCTGACGCAGCTCGGCGACAACCTCTTCGCCCTCGAGCTCTTCCACGGGCCGACCCTGGCCTTCAAGGACGTGGCCATGCAGCTGCTCGGCCGCATGATGGACCATGTGCTCAAGGCCCGCGGCGGGCGCGCCACCATCGTGGGCGCCACCTCGGGCGACACGGGCAGCGCCGCCGTGGAGGCCTTCAAGGGCCTCGACCAGGTGGACATCTTCATCCTCTACCCCCATGGCCGGGTCTCGGACGTGCAGCGGCGGCAGATGACGGCGGTGGCCGCGCCCAACGTCCATGCGCTGGCGGTGGAGGGCACCTTCGACGATTGCCAGGGCATGGTGAAGGCCATGTTCAACCACCCCCGCTTCCGCGACGAGCTCCAGCTCTCGGGGGTGAACTCCATCAACTGGGCCCGGGTGGCCGCCCAGACGGTGTATTACTTCACCGCCGCCGCGGCGCTGGGCTCCCCTCACCGGCCTGTCTCGTTCTCCGTGCCCACGGGCAATTTCGGCGACATCCTGGCCGGCTGGGCGGCCAAGCGCATGGGGCTGCCGGTCGAGCGGCTGATGATCGGCACCAACGCCAACGACATCCTGGCCCGGACCCTGGGCTCCGGCTCCTACGAGATCAGGGGCGTCGCGCCCACCACCTCGCCCTCCATGGACATCCAGATCTCGTCCAATTTCGAGCGCCTGCTGTTCGAGGCCTATGACCGGGACGCGGCTGCCATCCGCCGCCTGATGGCGGGCCTCGGCCAGTCCCGCGCCTTCATGATCGAGGCCGGGCCGCTCGCCCGCATCCGCCGGGAGTTTTCAGCCCAGGCCGTGGACGAGCCGGGCGTGGCCGCCGAGATGGCCGAAACCTGGCGCAGCGCCGGCTACGTGCTCGACCCGCACAGCGCCGTGGGCGTTCGCGCCGCCCGCGCCCTGCTGCGGGAGCGGCCCGACGTGCCCGCGGTGGCGCTCGCCACCGCCCATCCGGCCAAGTTCCCCGATGCGGTCGAGCGCGCCACGGGCCTGCGCCCCGCCCTTCCCCCGCACATGGCCGACCTGATGGAGCGCCGGGAGAGCTTCACGGTTCTTGCCAACGACCAGGCCGCCGTGGAGCGTTTCATCCGCGAGCGCGCCCGCGCGGCCAGGGGCGCGGCCGCATGAACCGGCATTTCGTCCGCGACAAGCAGGTCGACATCACCCGGCTGGACAACGGCCTCACCGTGGCCACCGAGCCGATGCCGGAGATCGCCACCGCGACGCTGGGCGTCTGGGTCGGCGCGGGCTCGCGCCACGAGCAGCCCCACGAGCACGGCCTGTCCCACCTCATCGAGCACATGGCCTTCAAGGGGACGGCCCGCCGTTCGGCGCGGGCCATCGCGGAGGACATCGAGAACGTCGGCGGCGAGATCAACGCCGCCACCAGCGTGGAATATACGAGCTACACCGCCCGCGTCCTCGGCGAGGACGTGGAGGTCGCCCTCGACGTGATCGGCGACATCCTGACGGCCTCCGCGT
>DATHAU010000127.1:0-2961 GCA_035296545.1 Microvirga sp. | reverse complement strand
CGTGAAATCCACATCCCGCGCCGCCACCACGCCGCCGAAGGCTTTGTGCAGGCCCTGCACGGCAAGCAGCGTCATGCCCGCTCCTCCCGCCAGTGCCGGATCGTGCCCACGAGGCCGCGCGGAAAGATCAGCACCATGGCGATGATGCTCACGCCCAGGAGCAGCCGCCAGAGGGAGGTGAGCGGCATGATCTGGTCGCGCAGGATATGGAGGACGCCTGCCCCGACAAGCGGACCCATGATCGTCTGGATGCCGCCCAACAGCAGCATGGTGAGCGCATCCACCGAGGTGGGAATGCCGAGCAGGCTCGGATCCACGGAGCCGCGGGAGAAGGCGTAGAGGCCGCCCGCCGAACCGGCCGCCGCGCCGGAGACGGTGAAGGCCAGCCAGCGGTGCCGGCGGATGTGCAGGCCGATGGCTTCGGCGCGCTGTTCGGAGTCGCGCGCCGCCCGCAGGGCGTAGCCGAAGGGCGCGTCGATCACGCGCCTGAGCAGGAGAACCGCCGCGACGGTGAGCGCGAGCGTGAGGAGATAATAGCGCCCCTGGCCGCCGGTCCATTCCGAAGGCCAGACGCCCACGATGCCGTTGTCGCCGCCGGTCACGTCCACCCACTGGAAGGCGACCGCGTAGAGGATCTGGGCGGCCGCGAGGGTCATCATGGCGAGATAGATGCCCGACAGCCGCACCACGAAGGCCCCGATCAGGGCGGCTCCGAGGGCCGCCAGGAGCAGCCCGAGGGGAAGCGCCGCTTCCATGGGCGCGCCCATCCATTTCACCCCGAGCGCCGCCCCGTAGGCTCCCAGCCCGAAGAAGGCGGCATGCCCGAAGCTCACGAGGCCGCCCACGCCGATGAGAAGCTGCAGGCTGAAGGCGAAGAGCCCGAAGATCAGGATCTCGGTGGCCACCTTCAGGAGATAGGCGTCGCCCACCAGGGGAAGGCCGCCAAGGGCGGCGACCACCAGGAGCGCGACCATCAGGCCGCCGGGTTGGGGCTTGCGGCTCGAAATGCCCACCACATGGGTTCCGCCGATCACCTCCGGGCGTCCGAAGAAGCCGTAGGGCCTGACGGCCAGGACGACCGCCATGAGCAGGAACACCACCACCAGGGTGCTCTTGGGAAAGATCAGGATGCCGAAGGCCTGGAGCTGGCCGATGATCAGGGCCGCCAGGAACGCGCCCGGCACGCTGCCCATGCCGCCCACCACGGTGACCACGAAGGCCTCGGCGATGATCGACAGGTCCATGCCCGTATTGGCCGCCACCCGCGGGATCTGGAGCGCGCCGCCGAGGCCCGCCAGAAAGGCCCCGAGAAACAGCGTGCCGGTGAACAGGAGCGCCTGGTTGATGCCCAGCGCCGCCACCATGTCCCGGTCCTGGGTCGCCGCGCGCACCAGCACGCCGAAGCGGGTCCTGCGCAGCAGGAGCCAGACCAGGCCGAGCACGACGGGGCCGGCGGCGATGAGCACGAGCTCGTAGGAGGGGAAGCGCCGCCCGAGGATCTCCACCGGGGCGCGCAGGCCCGGCGCGCGGGGCCCGAGAATGTCCTGCGGCCCGAACACCTGCACCACCAGGTCCTGCACCACCAGCACGACCCCGAAGGTGGCGAGCAGCTGGAACAGCTCCGGCGCGCCGTAGATGCGGCGCAGGAGCAGCACCTCGATCAAAACGCCGATGATGCCCACGACGAGGGCCGACACGAGAATGCCGGCCCAGAACGCCACCGGCCCGAAGGAGAGTTCGAGCAGCCGCGGCACCAGGGTGGCGGCCGTATAGGCTCCGATCATGTAGAGGGAGCCGTGGGCGAAGTTGACGATTCGCGTCACCCCGAAGACCAGGGTCAGGCCGCAGGCGGTGATGAAGAGCGACGAGGCGCTGGAGAGCCCGTTGAGGGCCTGGATGGCCAGGAAGGAGAGATCCATCGCCTCCTACCTCTCCGACAGGAGGGTGATCTCGCGCTGCGCCGTCAATCCGCTCAATCCTTCCGCACGGCCTTCACCTCGGCTTCCGTGGGCATGAAGGACGCGCCGTCCCTGTAGGCCCAATCGGTCATGCCGCCGCTTGCGCCCTTCAGGACGAGCTTGCCGACCCAGGCCCCCATGGTCGACTGGTTGTCGATGCCCCGCATGACGACGGGGCCCGCCACCGTGTCGAACCTGCCGTCCTCCAGGGCCTTGATGATCGCCTCGGTTTCCACGGACCCCGCCCGCTCGATGGTGTCGCGGATCATGTGCACCACCATGTAGCCGAGGAGCGAGCCCAAGCGCGGCGTGTCGTTGTACTTGGCCCGGTAGGCGTCCACGAAGGCCTTGTGCCTGGGCTCCTTGATCTCGTCCCAGGGGTAGCCGGTCACGGTCCAGCCCTCGGGCACCTCGTCCTTGAGGGGCAGGAGCCATTCCGGCTCGCCGGTGAGAAGCGAGAGCACGGTTGCGCCCTCGAAGAGGCCGCGGGTGTTGCCCTCGCGGACGAACTGGGTGAGGTCGGGGCCGAAGAGCACGTTGAAGATGCCGTCGGGCTTGGCCCGCTCCAGGGCCGAGACCGTGGCGCCCGCCTCGATCTTGCCGAGCGCCGGGTACTGCTCGGCCACGATCTCGGCGCCGGGGACGCGCTCCTTGATGAGGCGCTTGAACACCTCCGCGGCGGACTGGCCGTATTCGTAGTTGGGGGCGACGATGGCCCAGCGCTTGGCGCCGGAGGCCTTGGCCTGGTCCACCAGCATCCCGACCTGCATGAAGTTGCTCGGGCGGATGCGGAAGGTGTAGCGGTTGCCCTGCGCCATGGTGATGGCGTCGGTGAGGGGCTCGGCGGCGATGTACACCACCTTCTTCTGGTTGGCGTAGTCGGCCATGGCCACGCCCACATTGGACTGGAAGGAGCCGAACAGCAGCGACACGCCCTCCCGGGTCACCAGCTCGTCGGCCACCCGGGTGGCGTCGCCGGTGGTGGCGCCGTCGTCGCGGGAGA
>DATHAU010000126.1:0-3563 GCA_035296545.1 Microvirga sp. | reverse complement strand
CCTCTCCCACCCGGGAGAGGGGACCGGTAGCGATTCCCGCGCCCGGATTTCGTCCGGGACCCCCGAGCCCGGGCGAGCCGGACCTGCGGGAACGTCGTGCGCGGCCAGATGCGCCTTGAAATACCCCTTCCGATGATGACCTATAGGACAGGACGGAGCACGCCACCCCTTCATGGACTCGACCCCCCACGACCATTCCCTCGAGGATCTGAACGACACGCAGAGGCGGGTCCACCGCATCCTGGCGGCGGCCGCCAGTCCGCTCTCGGCCTACGAGGTCCTGGACAGGATGCGCGGCAAGGGGTCGGTGACGCCGCCCACCGTCTACCGCTCCCTCGACAAGCTGATCCGCAAGGGGCTGGCCCACCGGCTGGAGAGCCTCAACGCCTATGTGGCCTGCAAGCACCCCCACGACCACGAGATGGCGGCCTTCGCCATCTGCGATTCCTGCGGCGGGGTGACGGAGTTCAGCGACAGGCAAATCAGCGAGCGTTTATCGCAGTGGAGCGAGGGCCATGCCTTCTGCGCCAAGAAGATGACAGTGGAAATCAGGGGCCGGTGCGAATCCTGCGCCGAATGAACCAAGTTTCGGGAAAATAGACTTCAATGACCTTTAGTATTATATACTCAATTGCAAGATGTACCCATGAGTCTATGTCATAATGCCAAGTTCCGTTAGGGCATATGCAGAATTGCAAGGACTCTTTGAAACGATAAAACATTGTTCGAGCGTGGCTTCCGCGTTATGACTATGTCCAGTTTCGTAATAACAGGAGCAGGTTTAATGAGCACTCGGGCCCTCAGGAAGGAAGAAGAAGACAATCTTCTCCGTCGTGCGGACGATCTCTGCCGCCAAAACAATCTTCGGTTGACGCCGATTCGCGAGCGCGTCTACCGGGAGCTCGTCCAGAGCGGAGGTCCCGTGGGGGCCTACGATCTCGTGGACCGGCTCAGCAGCGACAAGAAGCGTCTGGCTCCCGTGACGATCTACCGGGCCCTGGACTTCCTGCGGGATGCGGGCCTCGTCCATCGCCTCGCCACCCAGAACTCCTATGTGGTGTCCCACGGCCAGCCCGAGGCGAACGCCATGAAGATCATGTTCGTGGACAAGCGCACCGGCGAGACCATCGAGGTCCATTCGACCGAAGTGGCCGAGGCGATCCGCAAGGCCTCCGAGCAGGCCGGCTTCCGGTCCGTCTCCCCCTTCATCGAGGTCGAAGGCGAACTCACCCGCTAAGCAGGCTCCCCGCATCCTGCGGGGGGAAGCAAAAAAGGCAGGAACGCCGCCGTTCCCGCCCTTCCGTCCCCATGAAAAGGCCGGGCAATTGCCCGGCCTTTTCGCTTATTCGGCCGCCAGGGCCCGCGGGGGAGCGTGGGGCTCCTTCCTGGCCTGCGGGCTGCGCACGGTCTCCCGGGAGATGTAGGTGTAGAACATCGGCACCACGAAGAGGGTGAAGATCGTGCCGATGGACATGCCCGAGGCGATCACCAGGCCCATGGAGAACCGGGCCGCCGCGCCCGCGCCGCTCGCCGTGATGAGGGGCGCCACGCCCAGCACCATGGCGGCCGTGGTCATGAGGATCGGCCGCAGGCGCACCCGGGCGGCTTCCTCGATGGCCGCGCGCTTGTCGACTCCCCGCCGCTCCTTCAGGTCGTTGGCGAACTCCACCATCAGGATGCCGTGCTTGGTGATCAGCCCCACCAGGGTGATCAGCCCCACCTGCGTGTAGATGTTCAGGGTCGCCAGACCCATGTTGAGGAAGATCATGGCGCCGAACATGGAGAGCGGCACCGACATCATGATGATGAACGGATCGCGGAAGCTCTCGAACTGCGCCGCCAGCACCAGGTAGATCACCAGGATGGCGAGCCCGAAGGCGAGCGCGATGGAGTTGCCCTCCTGGACCTCCAGGCGCGACTGGCCCGCGTAGTCCTCGTAGAAGCCCTGGGGCAGCACCTCGGCCGCGAGCGACCGCAGGGTCGCCAGCCCCTCCGAGGTGGTGACGCCCGGCATGGGCAGGGCCGAGAGGGTCGCGGCGTTGAGCTGGTTGAACTGCTCGATGGCGGCCGGCGCCGCATCCGTCTCGATGCGCACCAGGGCCGAGAGCGGCACCATGGAGCCGTCCGAGGCGCGCACGTAGTACTCGGAGAGGCGCTCCGGGTTCAGGCGGTCGGCCTGCCGGACCTGGCTCACCACGTCGTAGCTGCGGCTGTCCCGGTCGAACTTGGAGATCGGCGCGCCGCCCACCAGGGCGCCGAGCGTATTGCCGATCTCGCTCACCGGCACCCCGAGGGCCGCCGCGCGGTCCCGGTCGATGATGATTCGGGCGCGGGGCGTCTGGTAGGTCACCGAGTTCTGCACCACGATGAACTTGCCGGACCCCATGGCCTTCCGCTTGACCTGCTCGGCCACCTCGTAGGCCTGGGAGGAATCGCCGATGGTGCGCAGCACGTACTGGATCGGCAACCCGCCGCCCGCGCCCGGCAGGGACGGCGGCGCGACCACGAAGGCCTGAAGGCCGGCGTTCTCGTTGAGCAGGTTCTGGATCTCCTGCTTGGTCACCACGCCCTTCTTCTGCCGCTCGCTCCATTCCTTGAGCTTGAAGCCCAGGAAGCCGCCGCCGCCCCCGTCGATGCCCACGATGAGGAAGCTGGCGTCGATCTCGGGGATCTTCGCGCCCGCGCCCGTGAACTGGGCCGAGAAGGCCTGGGTGTAGTCCGCGGTGGCGTATTGCGGCGCGTTGACGATGCCGAGATACGCGCCCTGATCCTCTTCCGGCGCCAGCTCGGAACTGGTCTTGACGAACAGGAAGGCCGTGGTGGACAGCAGCGCCGCCACGATGGTGAGCGTGACCGCCCGGTAGTCGAGCGAGCCCTTGAGGCGACGGCCGTACCAGTTCTCGATCCGCGTGAAGGTGCGGTCCACGAAGGCCGCGAAGCGCCCCTGGGCCCCGTGGGACTTCAGGAGCCGCGACGACATCATGGGCGAGAGCGTGACCGCGATGATCCCTGAGATGATCACCGCGCCCGCCAGCGTGAAGGCGAACTCCCGGAACAGGGAGCCGGTGAGCCCCTGGGTGAAGCCGATGGGCGCATAGACCGCCGCCAGGGTGATCGTCATGGACACGATGGGGCCGAAGATCTCCCTCATGCCCACGATGGCGGCGTCCACGGGCTTCAGGCCCTCCTCGATGTGCCGGTGGATGTTCTCCAGCACCACGATGGAATCGTCCACCACCAGGCCGATGGCCAGCACCATGGCCAGCAGGGTGAGCAGGTTGATGGAGTAGCCCAGCATGAGCAGGAAGAAGCACACGCCCACCAGCGAGAGGGGGATCGTCACGATAGGGATCAGCACCGACCGGAAGGAGCCTAGGAACAGCAGGATCACCACCACAACGATGAGCGCCGCCTCGCCGATCGTCTTGAACACCTCCTCGATGGAGGCCGAGATGAAGCTCGACGCGTCATAGACGATCTCCACCGTCATGCCCTTGGGCAGGGTCGGCCGGATGTCATTGATGGCCTTGGTCACCGCGTCGGCCACGGTCAGCGGGTTCGCC
>DATHAU010000125.1:0-7021 GCA_035296545.1 Microvirga sp. | reverse complement strand
GGGTTGAGCTTCGCCGCCGACCCCATCGCGGTGCCGAGCGAGGCGGTCTTCTGGACCTCGGCTCCGGTCGCGCCGGTGGACTGGCTCTTTTCCTTGCTGTCGAGGAACTGCTTCAGGTCGCCCATGTCGAGCTTCTTGGCGAGCTGCGCTTCCTTGCGGGCCTTGGCCTCGGCCTCTTCCTTGGCCTTGGCGTCGGCGATCTTCTTGGCCTCGGCCCGGGCTTTCGCCTCGGCTTCGGCCTCCGCCTTGGCCTTGGCCTCCTGGACGGCCTTCGCCCGCGCCCTGGCCTCCGCTTCCGCCTTGGCTTCAGCCTCCGCCTTGGCTTTCGCTTCGGCCTCGTGCCTTGCCTGCTCGGCCGCTTTGGCGCGCTCGATGGCCTCCGCCTCGGCCTTCTCGATCTGCTTTCTTTCGGCTTCCGCCTTCGCCTCGGCTTCGGCCTGCGAGGGCTTGGGCGGCGGCGGGGGCGGCGGAGGCTGAGCCACGACGGGCTCCTCCTTGTCGGCCACCTTCATCTCTTCCGGGCGCTTCGGGGGGGCGGGCGCATCGCGCTTGTCCTCGCCGGGATCGCGCTGCTCGGTCTTGTCGGCCACCCGGTCGGCGCGGGGCTTGGGATTCGGCTGCACCGCCTTGGCGGTGGTCTCGCCCTTGGTGATCTGGGAGAACTGGTTGTCGGTGATCACCTCGACGGGAATGCCCTCCTGCGCCTCGGGGAATTCGCTGGCGATGGACAATCCGAACATGGCGGCGGCGACGAGCGCCACATGGGTGACGCCCGAGATCCAGACGCCCGGTTCGGAGGGGTTGAAAGTCAGCTTCAACGCCACGTGGTTTGCCCCTTGCCCTTCATCCCGATCAGCGCTGATCGGCCTCCGTCACGAGCGCGACGCGCTTGTAGCCGGCGGTTGTCACGATGGCCATCACCTGGGCGACGCGGCCGTAATCCACCTTCTTGTCGCCGCGCACGAAGATGCGCTCGTCGAAGCCCTGCTTGGCCGCCTCGTGGAGCTTGCCCACGATGGCCCCGTCGGTCAGCTCCGTCTCGCCGAGGAAGATCTGGCCCGTGGCCTTGATGGACAGGGTCACGGGCTTGGCGTCCGAATTGAGGGGCGCCGCCTTGGTCTGCGGCAGGTCGAGGGGCACGCCGGCGGTCATCATCGGGGCGGCCACCATGAAGACGATGAGCAGCACCAGCATGACGTCGATGAACGGCGTCATGTTGATCTCGTTGATCGCGCCGCCGCGCCGGGTGCGCCTGCGCCGTCGTCTGCCTGCTCCTGCGGCGCCTGCCGTCATGGCCATGGGGTCACTCCTTTCAGGCCGCGTGCGCGAGGCGCTCGTCGACCTGGCGCGACAGGATGGCGGAGAACTCGTCGGCGAAGCCCTCGAGCCGCGACTGCAGCTTGCCGACCTCGGACTGGAGCTTGTTGTAGGCGAGCACCGCCGGAATGGCCGCGAACAACCCGATGGCCGTGGCGAACAGGGCCTCGGCGATGCCCGGCGCGACCACCGCCAGGCTCGTACTCTTGGAGGCGGCGATGGACGTGAACGAGTTCATGATGCCCACCACCGTGCCGAAGAGGCCGATATAGGGACCGGCCGAACCGATGGAGGCCAGGATCATCAGGCGGGAATCGAGCCGCTCCACCTCGCGCTGGATGGTCACGTCCAGCACCTTGTCGATGCGCTGGGGCAGGCTCTGGAACGAGCGGCCCGAGCCCTCGAAGGAGCGCTTCCACTCCCGCATGGCGGCCACGAACACGGCGGCCAGTCCCGTGGCCGGGCGGCTCTGGAGGGAGCGGAACAGCTCCTCCAGGGACTGGCCGGACCAGAACACGTCCTCGAAACGATCCATGGCGCGCTTGGTGCGGGAGTAGAGCAGGGTCTTGTCGATGATGATCGCCCAGCACCACACGGAGGCGGCCAGAAGCCCGATCATCACGAGCTTGACGATCAGGTGCGCCTGCCAGAACAGCCCGAACAGGGACATGTCGTGCGCCACAGGGGCAGCCTGGGCCAGATCAGCCGGATTCATGATACCTCGCCCTCGCTCCTCGAGCCGCCCTGGAAAGCCCCAAGGCCCCTTGCCGCATGGTGCAGGAAGATCTTGTTATCGTATCACTGCTCGTTCGCCCCGGAATCTGTCGAAAATAAGGGCGGAGGCGCGATAGGGCCCGAGATCGTCCCACATGGAAGCCTGTTAGGCACCGGGTAGGGTTAAGGCTTGGTTTAAGCGGGACCCCAGGGCGCGAAATTCGCCGCGGCGCCCGTCGCGAAGACCTTTTGCCGCAAGGCGCGCAGAGCAGGCCAGCCCGTGGGTTCCGGTCGGGCGGCCACGGCCCGCCTGATCCCGGCTCCTCCATGGCGAGGCGCCAACGGCATGACCATGGGGAACGGCTCAGCTGGCGCTGCCCTATTCACCCTCCATGGCGCTTCGTATGGAATCCGGAATCCGGGTCGCCCTGCCCTCCCGGGTTGCGGCGACCAGGACTTCGGTCGTCACCAGGGTCTCGTCCCGGCGCATGATGGCCTGGGCCAGCCGAAGGGTCGCGCCCCGCAACTCGATGACCTTTGTGACGACGCTCAGCTCGTCGTCCATCCGCGCGGGCTTCCGGAAGTCGATGGTCATGCGGCGGACCACGAAGGCGAACCGCTCCCGCTCGAACAGATCGGCTTGAGACACCGCCAGGGAGCGGACGAGTTCCGTTCTCCCCCGCTCCATGAACCGGACATAGCTGCCGTGATAGGCGAAGCCGCTGAAATCCGTATCCTCGAAGTAAACTCGGACGGTGAGTCGGTGAATCACGAGAGGCCTCCTGCGCGGACGTTAGGGTCTTGCCGGCCGGCCCGCCAAACGGAAAATGACCCTCCGTGCGGGGATGGCGTCCGGCGGCTCACGGCAGGTTGGCGGAAGGCGGGGCCGCACACCCGGTCAGGCATCCGGGTTCAGGGTTCGATAGGGTTGGAGCGCGCCATGAGGGCTTTCAGATGCTCCACGAGCGCATCGGGATAGACGGGCTTGGCGGCGAACACCGCCGTGGGCGGCAGATCCCCTTCATCGGGGAAGGCCTTGCCCGAGATCACCAGCACGCCGACCTCGGGCCAGCCCTGCGCCACGAGACGGGCGAACTCGAAGCCGTCGAGGGAGCCGGGCATGTCGACGTCCGTGAGGACGACGCTCACGTCCTTTCGCCCCCTGAGCATCTCGAAGGCTTCGTCCGCATCCGCCGCCTCCAGCACCCAGAATCCCGCCTCGCGCAGGATGTCGACCTCGGTCAGGCGCACGAGGGGTTCGTCCTCCACGAGGAGCACGACGGGTTGGTCGAGGATCGGGGCGCGGGGCTTGACCTTCATAGGTCCGGGAACGAGCGTCGCCGGAGCCGGGTTCCGTCGGACGGAGGCGATGACCCGCGCGAGCCCCGTGGGAAGCCGCTCCCCGCTGGATCGGGGATGCGCGGCCGCAGGCCAAGGGGCACGGCCCGGGGCCATGCCGCAGCAATCGCTTCAGCCTTGCCTGTTCGAGCCCGCATCAGGGGCGGCGCGAGACGGACGCGGGCTCGCGGGGCTTAGCGCTCGGGATCTTTCGACGAGTAGACGTTGGGACCGGAGGGCGGGGTCACCGTCCCGGTGGTTCCCGTGGTTGTTCCGGTCGTGGTCGTTCCCGCTGCCGTCCGGTCCACTCCGGCCACTCCGGAGGCTGTTGTCGCGCTTCCCCGCTTCTTCATGAAGTACCAGATGGCGGCGCCGATAAGCGCCAGCAGAACGAGAAAGCCCAGCCAGCCCATTCCGCCGCCATCGTTAGCGGCCGGAGGCGCCGTTGTGGGAGCTGTGGTCTGGGCGTAGGCGACCGAGGACGCGAAAAGGAAGGCCAGGGTGACAACGCGCTTCATGGAATTCTCCTTACATATCGACAAGGCCAAAGAACCTTGAACGCATGACCGCTGACGCGCTCCGAGGATTCTCATGGATGTGCTCCTCGTTCTTGTGAACGGGGAGATGGACTTCGAAGCGGGTCAGAACTCCGCCAGGACCGTTTCGAACCTGACGGCCCCGGCCCCGCAAGGCTCAACCGCCTTGCTGGAGGCGCTCGGCCAACAACTGCTTGGCGCGCTCGGCCCGCTGCTTTTCCTGCTGCTGGATATCCCGGAAGAATCCCGCAAGGTCCTGATCGCCGCCAGCATCGCCCGCGTACTTCTCGTATAGGTCCGCCCCCTGGAGGGCGTGATAGAGTACGCTGACGAGATTGTAGGTAGCGTCTTTGGTGCCGGTCCTGTCGGCCATGGGTAAGCATCCTCTGGTGACGAAGACCCTAGGGCGCAATCCCTGGCCGCCTGGAAGGTTCCCTCGCGGCCCCTGCCGTCGTGTGCGCTTCAGGGGGATGCGGTCCTCCAAGGAGCCTCGCCTGCCCGGAACCTGGAAACTTCGATCACGTTGCCTTCACAAGCAGGGGGGCGGGAACATGCCACAGGTCGGGACAAAGCTCGTCGCGTTGGTAAGGCCTTGCGGCATCCTGACGGTGGCGCTCGTCGTCCCGTTCGCGATCGCTGCGGCGCCTGCGCGGGGCCAGGATCTTTTCGGGTTCTTTCGAGCATTCGCCCCGCCGCCCGCCTCGCTCCCAGCCTACCAGCCCTACGAGTATCAGCGCAGCCCCACGCCTGAGCGGCGGAGGGTCCATGCGCGCCCCAAGCCCGCTCCCGTCGAGCCGGCCGCCGTCAAGAAGCCGATCGAACCGAGATCCCCCGGCGAGATGGACAATCCGGTTCCGGCTCTTCTGGCCGACAGCACCTTGCAGGCAGGGGATCTCGTGATGTTCCCCGACGGTCTGCGGGTGTTTACGGGGCGGGCGGGAAAGCAGCACACCCTTGCGGACTTCAAGCCGCTGGCGCAGGCGGGAAAGGCCCTGTCCCGTGCGACGCGCAAGCTCGTGGCGCACCTGCTTCCGAGCGAGAACCCGGCCTGGAGCATGGATGGGTTGAAGGCCGGCAACAAGCTCGCGGCCAATACGAAGGACGTGGCGACGACGGGAAGCGTGAAGCGGGCGGAAAGCCGCGACGGCTCGCGCTACCGCTGAGAACCGGCCCGCAGGACATGCCTCTCCCCGTCCGCATCTCGTGGGGTGCGCGAAGCGGCCTTCCGTTCAATGGCGATCCGTGTCTGAGGGCTGGTCGGCAAGCCTCTTGATCTCGAACACCGCAGCGGTGACGAAAGCCGACACGACGAGGATCGTCAGGATCCTGCCGAAGGACCCGTCCAAGACCCCGGGATTCATCCCGATGAGCGGAATCATCAGCAGCGCTGGAATGCCAAGGGTAATGGCGGCGAGAATGTAGATCGGGTTGGCGGGTTCTTCGGGCTTGCGAGTCCCTTGAAGCCTTCGCCGGGAGATCTCGCGTGTCCATACCTTCACGCGACCGGAGGCGGCCTGCAGTCGGGGGCTCCACGCTTCGATGGCGGACGGCTTCATGGGAGGCTCCGTGGCTTGCAAGCGGCGGTGATTTGCAGATGAACCTAAGCTGTGCCCGCAATATGGCGCAACCGTGGAGTCATCGAACGAAGCAGGCGGTTGTCACTCCTCCTCGCTCCTGGCCTCCGCCGCCGTCCACAGGCCCAGGATCACGTCAGGGTCGGTGATCCTGAAAAGCTCCTCCATGCACAGGCCGGTGGAGAGGCCGTATTGCAGCATCTTCTTGCGATCGGATTCGAAGGTCTTGGCATCCGCCCATTCGGGCTTTGCGTCGATCAGGGCGCTCATCATTCTCCAAACCCGATGCGAATGTGATGGGCCGAACATCGTAGCCGCTCCCGTTCGAGGTCCATGTTGCGGGTTGATGCCATGGAATCTAGAACGAATAATGAACAAGGGAAATGGGCTCGACGGCCGCGACCGCCGTCCTGGCTCCCCATGCCGCCTGAAGGGCAATCCCCTCGGGGATCCGGTTCTGCGCCGATGGGAGACCGGATCAGAACGGGATGCGTTGTCCATCCCAGGCAAACAGCCGGCCGCTGTCGGCGTCCGTCAGGGCGTCGACCACGTCCAGCAGCCGCCCGGCCGCATAGGCGGGTGAAAACAGCTTTGCGGTCTCGACCCCGGCCTGGAAGGGACTGCTCAGGGCCGTATCGACCGTGCCGGGGTGGAGAGCGACGCACACGGCTTGCGGCTTCTGGCGCTTCAGCTCGACCGCGCAGGTCCGCACCAACTGGTTGAGGGCTGCCTTCGAGGCCCGATAGCCGTACCAGCCCCCCAGATGATTGTCCTCGATGCTGCCGACGCGGGCGGACAGAACGGCAAAAATGCTCTTGCCCGCCTTGGGCAGCAGCGGAAGCATGTGCTTGGCCACGAGCGCCGGACCGATCGCATTGATGCGGAAACTGCGGGCGAGATGCTCCGGGCTGAGGGCGCGGTAGGTTTTCTCGGGCTGGAGGGCGGCATCGTGGAGCAATCCCGTGGCGACCAGGACGAAGCGCAGGGGAGCGCCCTCGGCCAGTGGCCCGGCAGCCGCCGCAATGCTGGCCTCGTCCTCGATGTCGATGGTTCCGGCCCCGATGCCGGGCGCGCCTGTGTGGGCGCCCGATCGCGAAAGAGCATGGATTGTTTCAAACCCGCCGCCCGCGAGCAGATCGGTGACGGCCGATCCGATGCCCCCTGAAGCGCCGACGACGAGCGCCCGCGCCGGACGCTCGAGACTGCTCAAAGGGAAGGAAGATGGAAGCATCGCGATCAAAAAGCCCTGCCTGGAGCGGAAAGAGGACAGACCCGTTCGCTTCGGGCGACACGGCGCTGTCCTGCGCCGCGCAGCCCGGGCTACGAACGAAGCCTGCGGCGCGTCACTCGTCCCCGTCCCCGTTGAACAGCCCGAACTGCGCCGCCGTCTCGCGGCTGGGCTCGGCGAGGCCGAGATGCTTGAAGGCGTGGGGGGTCAGGACCCGTCCGCGCGGGGTGCGCTGCACGAAGCCCTTCTGGATCAGGTAGGGCTCGATGATGTCCTCGATGGCGTCCCGGGGCTCGGAGAGCGCCGCCGCGATG
>DATHAU010000124.1:0-1523 GCA_035296545.1 Microvirga sp. | reverse complement strand
CTCAGGCCTGGATCCTGCTCGCCAGCATCAAGCTCCTCACACGACGTATCGCCCGAACCCCTCACCCTTTATGAGCCAGACTCTCAGGATGAGGGTGGCGGGATAAGGCCGAACTCTTGGAACGAGGCTCGGAAGAGCTTCACCCAGATCGCCTAGGCCTAGCGCTGCAAGACCGCCAAGAACCCGGGAACCGGCTCGCCGCGGTCCTGCCGGGTCGAGACCCGCTCGAGGATCAGGATAGTGAAGCCGGAGGCGTCGGCGAGGTCGCGCAGATAGGCTTCGCCATGAGCGTAGCGGGCGTCCGCCCCGAGGATGAAGCCGTCGCCCTCATGGGCCTGCACCGTGAAGGCGAAGAGACCTTCGCGCTTGAGCACCCGATGCGCCTCCCGGAACGCCGCATCGAGGGCCGCCATGTAGACGAACACGTCCGCCGCCGCCACGAGATCGGCCTCGCCGGACCGGCGCCCCTTCAGGAACGACACGAGTTCGCCCTCGTGCAGGACCGCGTAGAGCTTCGTCCGGGCCGCCTTCTCCAGCATGCGGGGCGAGAGGTCGACGCCCTCGATGGACGCGCACAGGCCGTCCAGAGCCTGCGCCATCAGCCCGGTGCCGCAGCCGAGATCGAGCGCCGGCCCAAACCGGAAATCCCTGAGCTGCTTGGAGCAGGCCCGGCGCAGGGCGTCGGCGATGAGGTCCGGGCCGCGATAGGCAAGGCTCCTGGTCAGGTGCCGGTCGAACTTGGGCGCGTAGTCGTCGAAGAGCGCCCGCACGTAGCCGTCCGTGATCGCCGCGTCGGAGGGAAGCGCCCCGAGCCGGGCCAGATCGACGCGCACGCCCAGGGCATCCTCGGGCTCCAGGGCGAGGGCCTGGCGCAGCGCCTCCACGGCCTCCGCCTCCGCCCCCAGCGCCGCCAGGGCCCGCCCCAGGAGGGCATGGGCGGGCGCGAAGGCGGGCGCGAGTTCGAGCACCTGCCGGGCCAGATCGGCGGCAGCCTCGAAATCCCCCTCGTCGAAAGCGGCGCGGGCATATTCGTAACGGCGGTCGGCCAGGTAGTCGCCGGAGGACCGGACAGTGGAATGCAGCGGCATGGGATTGCCATGAGGGAGCGGGGGAACGCTGTCAATGTCGGCGCATGGGCCCGTCCCTGCCGAGGTAGGCCGCGTGAAGGTTTTCTCCTCTCGCAGGGGAAAAGGCGCGCGTCGAGCCCCGCACGGACCTGCCTCCCCCGCCCTATCGGTCCTGCCTTGAAGATGGCCTGCGCTGGCAGCGCGCCCTGCTCTCCTCCCCACTCATCTCAGGCTTGCCTGAGATGAGCTTCATGATGCGCAAGTCGGCAACGCCTGACGCGACGGGCTCTCCTCCCCCTTGTGGGGAGGAGGTGGGGGTGTGCGCGCCGGACCTTCATAGGCTATCGCTCACACCCCCACCCTGGCCCTCCCCACAAGGGGGAGGGGAAAGGGGGCGTGGCTCCGAGCCAGGGATGCCCTTCGCCTCTGCTTCGGCCGGGAATGACACGGAGGGTC
>DATHAU010000123.1:0-2239 GCA_035296545.1 Microvirga sp. | reverse complement strand
CCTACGAGATCGTCAACGGCGTGCCCTGCCTGATCACGGCGGAAACCCGCCACCCGACGCCGCTCACGCTCATCACCGAGTTCCCGGACGAAACCATCTACGGCGAAGCCTACCGCTTCGCCCATACGGTGCAGATGGCCACCGTCATTGCGGCCGAGGAAGCCTTTGCGGCCATCATGGAATCCGCAGGCGTCTGACCCGGAACAGGAGAACGGAGCCGTCGTTGTGTGAGGAGCGGAGCCCAAAGGCTTCGCCTTCACGAGGTGCGGCCATGGCGCGGTTTTCCTGGAAGCAGAGCGAGAACGATGCCTCGATCCAAGAGGCCGTCGCGGTCGTGCGCGAGCAGGGGGAGCCCCTGCCGCCCCTCGACGACGAGGAGGCCTTCGGCGCCCTGTTCGACCGCTTCGGCGACGCCAAGGTGGTGCTGCTGGGCGAGGCCACCCACGGCACCTCCGAGTTCTACCGGGCGCGCGCCGCCATCACCCGGCGCCTGATCGAGCGTCACGGCTTCACCATCGTGGCCGTGGAGGCCGACTGGCCCGACGCGGCGAGGGTCGACGCCTATGTGCGCCACCGGCCCGTTCCCGACGGGGACGACGCCGCCTTCGAGCGCTTTCCCACCTGGATGTGGCGCAACGAGGAGGTGGCGGATTTCGTCAACTGGATGCGCGACCACAACCGGGACCGCCCGGAGGAGGGCCGGGCCGAGTTTCGCGGCCTCGACGTCTACAGCCTCAACTCCTCCATCCGGGCCGTGCTGGACTATCTCGAAGGGGTCGATCCCGACGCCGCCCGGGAGGCGAGGGGGCGCTACGGCTGCCTCAGCCCCTGGCAGTCGGACCCGGCCCGCTACGGGCGCGCCGTCTTCACCGGGCAGAAGAAGCCCTGCGACGAAGCCCTCCTGCGCCAGCTTCACACCATCCTGGACAAGCGCATGGAATATCTCGAGGCCAACGGGGGCGAGGCCTTCTTCGACGCGGTCCAGAACGCCAAGATCGTGCACGCGGCGGAGCACTACTACCGCATCATGTACGAGGGCGCGACGGAGTCCTGGAACCTGCGCGACCGGCACATGTTCGAAACCCTCCAGAGCCTGCTGGCCCGCCGCGACAACGCCCGGGCCGTGGTCTGGGCCCATAATTCCCACATCGGCAACGCCGCCGCCACCGCCATGGGCTGGCAGGGGGAGTTCAACATCGGCGAGCTCTGCCGCAAGGCCTATGGGGGCGACGCGGTCCTCGTCGGCTTCGGCACGGACCGCGGCACGGTGGCGGCCGCCAGCGACTGGGACGAGCCCATGGAGGTCAAGGACGTGCGGCCCGCCCGGCCGGACAGCCACGAGCGCATCTTCCGCGACGCCGGCCTCGGCCGCTTCCTCACCGACTGGCGCGAGAACGGGCAGGCGGAGCTGAAGGAGGCCCTGTCCCGCCCGCGCCTGGAGCGCGCCATCGGCGTGGTCTACCGGCCGGAGACGGAGCTCTACAGCCATTATTTCGAAGCCGTCATGGCCGAGCAGTTCGACGCCTTCGTGTGGTTCGACGAAACCCGGGCGGTCACCCCGCTGACCCGCGCCCACGGCAAGGGGATGCCGGACACCTATCCGTTCGGGCTGTGATCCCCGAGGGCAGCCGTCCCGACGAGCGCAGCCAAGGCGCTGGAACCCCTCTCCCACACGGGAGAGGGGGAGCCTCGCGCCCACTGGCGCAGGTGCAGCAGCCATGTTCTCACTTTGTTCTTGACAGTTCACACAAGCTAAGCTATATCCTTGCTCAGTCCTGATCCCCGAGGGGCGCGCTCGCGAGGCGTCGCAGGTTGCGGGAGCAGAACACGGTCTCGTGCAGGGGCTCGCACCCCTTGCCACGAGAGGCCCAGGCTGCCCGCCGGGCCTGCCCGCAGCCCCAGGCCGGCCTCACAGCCGTGAGACCCGCCTGAGCTGACGATCGGCAGGTTCGCGTCGCCTGCTCGCCTAAAAGAACCGTGCGCGAGGGCCGCTCCGGCTCTTCATCATCTCACCGCATCGAGCCGGACCGCCTCTCGCGCCACCCCTCGATCAACCCTTCAGGCTGGAGCCCTCAGGCTCCGGCCCGAAGGCGCTGGCTGTTTGACATCGGCCGGTCTGCCCCTGCCGGAGGCTCATGCCTGATGGGGCTGCGGATCGGCGCGTGAACTCCCTTCCCTGCCCGAGGCGGCCCGTTGCGACACCCTCGCCTGTCATCCTGGCGCAGGCGGGGATCCATCA
>DATHAU010000122.1:0-8940 GCA_035296545.1 Microvirga sp. | reverse complement strand
CGCTGCCGAAGTCGAGGACCATGTCCTCGACCAGCATGGCGATCATCGCTTCGTCTTCGACGACCAGGACGCGACAACGCGGCTTCTCACCCATGCAAGGCTCCCAAAGCAGGCTGTAAAAGCAAGGCCCACATCAACGGTTACGCTTCGCCGGAGTTCCACCTTAGCCGTTGGATCGCGGGTTGAGCGCGGGCGCCTCCAGGGACTGGTAGCTGAAGGGCTTGGGAAGGGTGGGGCTGTTCTGGAAGCGGGGAGGAAGTCCCTTCGATCCGTAGCCGGTGGCGAAGATCAAGGAGATGCCGCGCTCGGTCAGGATATCGGCGACCGGGAAGATCACCGACCCGCCCACGTTGATGTCGAGGATCGCCGCGTCGAGTTCGGCGGAGCGGGCGAGGTTGATCGCGTCGTTCAGGTTGGCGACCGGCCCCACCACCTCGCTGCCGAAGTCGAGGACCATGTCCTCCACCAGCATGGCGATCATCGCTTCGTCTTCAACGACCAACACGCGACAACGCGGCTTCTCACCCATGCGGGGCTCCCAAGGCGGAGTGGAAAGGCAAAGCTCACGTCAACGGTTACGCTTTGCCTGAGTTCCACCTTAGCCGTTGGATCGCGGGTTCAGCCCGGACGTCTCCTGGGGCGAGGACCTGGCGAGGCTGTCCGAGGCCCGCTCCGCCCTGATGGCCCCCTTCGACGTGGTGGAGCCCAGGAGGGTGTCGAGGGCGTTGCCTCCGCCCGAGAACCCCGCCTCCGCCAGGATCGTGTCGACGATGGGCTTGTTGGCCTGAAGGGACAGGAGCTGGCCCGCAAGCCCGTCTCCCAGGCCGATCCCGCCGTCTGAACCGGTTTTGCCATTGACGAGGCCGCCCGTGTCGAAGATCCGGATTTCATTGATCTTCTCGATCGGCCTCACCGCCTCGGCCAGGGCCGACGGGATGATGCGGATGCGCTCGCGGGCAAGCTCGAACTCGATGAGGGCGGCGGACAGCTTGTTGCGGGCCTCCGTCATGGCCGCTTCCGCCTCGGCCTGGGCGGCGCCCTTCTCGCGGATGCCCTCGGCCTCGATCTTGGCGGCCTCCGCATTGGCGAGCGCAATGGTCTTGATGGCCGCGGATCTGTCCTCGGCCGCATTCCTCTCGGCCTGGGCCCCGACGGTCACGGTCGTGGCCTCGGTCTCGGCCTCCTGCTGCGCGGCGATCACGGCGATGCGCTTCTGACGCTCGGCGATCTCCACCTCCCGGGCCGTCGCCACCTTTTCGTCGGCCGCGACCGCAAGGGCCTCCGCCTCCTTGGCGGCCGCCTTGGCCTCGGATTCCTCCCGGCTCTTGTTGGCCACCGCGATGGCGCTCTCCTGCGCGACGATCTGCACGTCGCGCTTGGCCTCCAGCTCCGATTGCTGCACGGCGCGGCTGGCCACGATGTTGGCGCTTTCCTTGACGCGCTTGGCTTCGGCCTGGCGTTCGGCGATGGCGAGTTCGGACGCGATCCTGGCGGTTTCCTCCGCCTGCCGGGCGGCGGCTTCCTTCTCGGCCTGCTCGGCGCGGGTCTTGGCCGTCGCATTGGCGATGTCGCGCTGCTGGGTGAGCTCGGCCTCCTTCGAGGAGCGGTCGATCTCCAGCTTGCGCTGAAGCGCCTCCCGGTCCTTCTCGGCGATGGCCACTTCCGTGTCGCGCACCACCTCGTTGCGCTCCTTCTTGCGCTGCTCGGTGATCTTGGTGAGCGTCGCCAGGCCCTCCGCGTCGAAGCTGTTGTTCGGGTTGAAGTGCTTGATGTCGGTCTGGTCGAGGCGGGTGAGCGACACGCTCTCAAGCTCGAGGCCGTTCGACGTGAGGTCGGCAGCCACCGTTTCCTACACCGCCTTCACGAATTCGGTGCGCTTCTCCTGGAGGTCGTTCAGGGACATGGTGGCGGCCACCGAGCGGAGCGCGTCGACGAACTTCGCCTCGATGAGCTGGCGCAGGGCGTCGGCGTTGTTGGTGCGGTCGCCGAGGGTCTGGGCCGCAAGGGCGATGGAATCGGCCTCCGGGCGGACGCGCACGTAGAACTCGGCCCCGATGTCCACCCGCATGCGGTCCCGGGTGATCAGGGCGTCGCCTTCGCCGCGGCGGACCTCCAGGCGCAGGGTGTTGAGGTTCACCCAGGCGATGGAGTGGAAGACCGGCAGGACGACGGAGCCGCCGTCGAGCACCACCTTCTTGCCGCCCAGGCCCGTCCGCACATAGGCCTGATCGCGCGTCGAGCGCCTGTAGAGGATGGCGATCACCACGCCGATGCCGAAGATGGCGACAAGGGCGAGGGCGACCGGGATGACGATGCCGTTGAGCATGAGGGTTCTCCGCGATGGGCGTTAGCTGGTTTTTCTGAGTTCTTGGGGAGCGGGGATGACCAGGAAGGTGGAGCCCTTCCGGTCCACGAGGAGGGCCTGGGCCCCCACGGGGAGGGGCTCCTGGCCCTCGGCGGCCTTGGCCATGAGGAAATGCCAGTTCCCGTGGGAATCCCGAACCTTGACCCGCCCGGCGGGGCCCTGGTCCAGCGGTCCCAGGGTGACCTCCGCAACCCGGCCCACAAGGTCGTCGTCGGAGACCGCATAGGTCTCCTCCCGCGGGATGATGGCGGACACCGCCCGCGTGGCGAAGCGGGTGGCGGGAAGCGCCAGCAGGAAGGCCAGCAGGCTCGCCGCCAGGGCCGGCAGCGCCGCCCAGAGGCCGATGGCGACGGTCTGGATCACGAAGCCCGCCGCCGCAAAGGCGGCAAGCCAGGCGATGACGAGAACCAGGACCGGCACCCGGCCGGCATTGACCCATCCCAGCCATCCTCCCATCAGGCCGCCCTCGCCGATGTCGGCATGGTGGCCCCCATGGGAGTCGAGATCGAAGCCCTGGTCCATGAACTCGCTGAGGGAAAAGCCCGCAATCAGGGAGATGGTCTCGATGAGGACCAGGCCCGCCATGACGAGGCCGGCGACCGCGAACGGCTGGTAGCCTGGGACGAAGAGGGCGTCCATGGGGCTCTCCGACTAGCCGTTGCTCTTGGCCTTGAAGGCCGCAAGGCGCTCTTCCACCGTCTTGTTCCTGTGCAGCTTCTCCAGCTCGTTCATCTGCGACGCATGGGGGCTTGCGCCGGAGGAGGGGACGCCGGTCACGCGGGAGATGGCTTCGAGGGAGCGGAAGGCCTTGTCCTCGGGGGAGGCGGACCGGGGTTGTCCGGCCCCGACGCCCGAGGAGGCTTGCTCCCTGGCAAGGGAGCGCTTCAGTTCGGAGAGACGCGCCTCGCCCTCGCGGCGGGCGGCGATGACCGCATGGACGGCCTTCTGAGCCTCCTGGATGCGCTCGTTCACGTCCGCGACCGCCACGTCGAGGGCGCCGATCTGGGCCTCGATGTCGATCTGCCGCTCGATCCCGGCCTTGGCGAGATCCTCGCGCCCCTGGCCGAGGGCGGTGCCGATCCTGTCGGCGAGGCTCGACAGCTCCGCGTGCAGCTCCCGGGCGCGGCTTTCGAGCCGGTGCTGCTCGGCCGTGTGCTTGCCCAGGGCGGCGCGGGCCTCCTCCGCCTCCCGGTCGATCTCCCGGATCGCCTGCTCGACCACCGCGATGGGATCCGCCTGCTCGACCCTGTCGACGGTGGCGTGAGCAATCCCGGCCACCAGACGGCCGACACGGGACAGGATGCCTTCATAAGCCATGGACTTCTCCTCTGCTGGACGAATGAACGGTTTGACGCCGACCACGATCTCGAAGCCGGAATCGCTCGGAACCAGGCGGGCGGGGGCGGAGCCGCGCCAGCCGTCCTGGTAGCCGGCCACGTCGTAATGCACGGTGACGCGGCCCTGGACGGTGGAGAGGGTCAGCATGGTCG
Organism: Microvirga sp.; assembly: GCA_035296545.1. Lineage (GTDB taxonomy): Bacteria > Pseudomonadota > Alphaproteobacteria > Rhizobiales > Beijerinckiaceae > Microvirga. Next base: position 5,085 of record DATHAU010000122.1, on the reverse strand, counting down.
GCCCTTTGACCGCGTAGAGCTTCTCGTCGAGGGGGATGCCCGGCAGCTCCTCTCCGGAGCTGCGCCGGGCCGCGAAATCACGGATGCCGAGAAGAACCATCTGGGCCGGAAGCCCCGTCTCGGAGCGGATCCGCTCGTAGGCGAGCTTCTGGAGGCGCACCACGTCGGACCGGATGCCCTCCCGGTCCGCGGTCTCCTCCAGCACCTTCATCATGAAGGCGTACTGGCCGAGGGTGTCGGCAATCGCCTCCCGATCCGCCGGCCCCAGATGAAGCACGTAGCAGAGGCTCGATGACGGAGATGAAACCTTGGATCTTATATCCTCATATTAAGTGACTTGTTTAATCACTTCAAGGGAAACCAAACGTTATGTCATTAAAAATTTTAGACGCTTTCGCCGGGCGGGCTTCGCCGCTACCCGATCGCGTCGAAAAGCGAGCCCGAGCACTGGGCCACGAGGATGAGGAGAAGAACGCCCACGAGCCAGAGCAGGGAGCCGGAGCGCTGCGGCCGGGCGGGCGCCGCCTGCTGCTGGTCCTGCTGCCTGAACACCGGCGCCGGAGGGTTGGGCAACCGCTCGAGCAGCTCGACGGAAGCGGCGGGGATGGAGTCGGGGCTTCCGATCATCTGGATTTGCGCCGGAATGCCGCCCACGAAGGCGACCCGGGCCGGCTTGACCTCGGACCCGTGGCGGATCCACCAGTATTCGGCGCGTTCGTCCATCTTGCATCCCCTCGTTGTTGGCGGAGTACTCTACCTGTTATCGGAGGCCGGTTGATCTGGAAATCCGCAACGGACTGGGCCATCAACGAGCCATGGCGCTATTCGAGAGGGATCACGTGAACGTACTGGTGACTGGGGGAGCCGGCTATATCGGCGGCCACATGGTTCTGGCCCTGCTGGATGCGGGCCGAAGGCCCGTGGTGTTCGACAACCTGTCGACGGGGTTCCGCTGGTCGGTGCCCGACGGCGTGCCCCTCGTGGTGGGCGACGTGGGCGACCACGAGCTGGTTCTCCAAACCCTCAAGGCCCACAGGATCGACGCCATCGTGCATTTTGCCGCAAAGCTGGTGGTGCCGGAATCGGTGGCGGACCCGCTCGGCTATTACCTGAACAACACGGTCAAGAGCCGCGCCCTCCTGGCCGCGGCCGTGGCGGCAGGCGTCGGGACCTTCGTCTTCTCGTCCACCGCGGCGGTCTACGGCAACGCGTCCGGCCAGCCGATCGGGGAGGACGCGCCCCTGTCGCCCCTGTCGCCTTACGGCAGCTCGAAGCAACTCACCGAGGTGATGCTCCGCGACGTGGCGGCGGCGCACCCCATGCGCTACGCGGTGCTGCGCTACTTCAACGTCGCCGGGGCTGACCCGGCCATGCGCCACGGCCAGTCCACCGCGAACGCGACCCACCTCATCAAGGTGGCGGTCCAGACGGCGCTCGGCATGCGCTCCCACATGGAGGTGTACGGGTCGGATTATCCCACCCGCGACGGAACCTGCATCCGCGACTACATCCATGTCGGCGATCTCGTGGCCGCCCACATGCAGGCACTGGACCATCTGAGCGAGGGCGGCGAAAGCCTTGTGGTGAATTGCGGCTACGGCCACGGCTACTCGGTGTCGGAGGTCATCGACACGGTGCGCAAGGTCTCCGGCAAGCCGATCGAGGCCCGCGTCGCCCCCCGCCGGGCCGGAGACCCGGTGGCCATCGTGGCGGATTCCTCGCGGATCCGCTCCCGGCTGGGATGGGAGCCGCGATACGACGATCTCACCAAGATCGTGGAGCACACCCTGCGCTGGGAGACCATGCTGCGGGAGCGGAATTTCAGGTTCTAGGGTGGGCAGCGCCTCGGCGGCCATTCAAGCGACTTGCAGGAAGCCCACGGGCGGTCCCGCTTCGTCCGTGAAGATTCCCGCCGTCAGCGCTCCGCCGAACACCGCCGCCGTATCGAGGTTGGTCCGGAAGGGGCGCACCTCCGGGCGAGCCGAAGCCAGGGGCGTATGCCCATGGACCACGTGCTTGCCGAAATCGTAGTCCATGCCGAGGAACGGCTCCCGGATCCAGATCTTGTGCTTCTCGGTCTGATCCTCGAAGCGCCAGCCGGGCATGAGTCCGGCATGCACATAATAGCGGCGCTCGTCCTCGTGGGACGTTGGCAGCGAGCCGAGCCAGTCCAGAACCTCCGCCGCGATCTCGCGGGTGGAGGCGGCCCCGAAGGACGCCAGCGTCGCATCGCCGCCATTGTCCATCCACCACGGGACGAGATCGGGCCGCTCGACCACCTCCAGAAGCATGGATTCGTGGTTTCCCCTGAGGCAGACCACCTCGCCCCCGGACCGCGCCTGGACCGACCGAACGGCATCGATCACCGCCGCGCTGTCGGGGCCGCGGTCGATGTAATCCCCCAGGAAGACGAGCTTGTGCGGGCGGTCCTCCGCGTGCTCCCGGATGCGCGGCAGGAGCGCCTGCAGGAGGTCGTGCCGCCCGTGAATGTCGCCGATGGCGTAGGTCAAGCCCATGATCGTCCGAACCTGCTGGTGTCACGAAGATGAGCAGTTGAGGGCCGGGAAGTTCCAAGGTTTATGGATGTCCGCTCATGCGAAAGCGTTGGCCGCCAGGGCTCCGAGGAGGGCTGCGCCGAGCAGCGCGCCGTCATGGAGGCCCAGGAGCCAGCGGGAGGGCTGCCCGTCCCGGTGAACCCACAGGGTCGTGCCGAGCGTCGCCAGGGACCAGCCGATGCCCACAAGCGCCGCCGCGAGGGAGAAGCCTTCCGCCTGACGGGACAGGGCGAAGGCCAGGGTCCCGGCGGCCAGCAGGGCGAGTCCCGCCGCCGCCATCGGGATCGGGCGAGGCCCACCCGGCAGGCAGGCAAGCGCCAGGGAGGGCGCGTACATGGCCATCACATGCCAGGCGACCGCGCCCGCGACAGCCCCGGAGAGGCCGCACCCCACCATGGCGACGGGGGTCGCGCCCATGAGGCCGGTCATCCCGAACCAGGCGAGAGCCCCGATGATCGTCGGCGGCAGGATCCTGCGCCAGTCCTGCGGCCCTTCGGCCCTGCTCTCCGCCGCGCGAATCCGTCCGTAGGGGAGGGCGGAGGTGGCGGTGAGCGATCCCACATGGGCGAGGGCTGCGGCGATCGCCATGCCGACGAAAACCCGGGGCGACGCGAGAGCCTCGGCGGCGGTTGCGATGGTCGGGGCCGCGAGGGCCGCCAGGGTCGCGGCTCCGAAGACAAGCGGCAGGGCGCTCCTGCCCCTGGCCCCCAGGGGCGCGGCCGCATGGCGGTAGAACAGGCTGAAGCCGCTGGCGGTGCCGAGCCAGAAGGCCCCGAGGGCGAGCGCGCCGAAATGCAGCCTCACCAGGGCCCAGACGAGCACCAGGCCCCCCGCCGCCCCCAGGCTTGCCCCGAGGGAAAAGGCGGCGCGGCGGCCGAAGGAATCCAGCAGGAGCGATGCGGGCAGGCTCGCCAGGGCCGCGCCTGCGTAAAACGCCGCATAGGGCAGCATCGCCAGGCTGCGGCTCGGCGCGAAGGCCAGTCCGGCCAGGGGCAGGATGCTCAGGCTCAGCACCTGCGACAGGACCGACAGGGCAAAGCCGACCGCCAGAAGGGCGACGCCGCCGCGGTCGGCCGCGCCTTCGCCAAGCGCGCCGGGCTCGCACAGGCAGTCGAGCCGCCCGGCCCGCGGGAGAGCGGGGGATGCCGTCATTGCTTCACGTCGTCATCGGACAGGACGCGCACGGCCGCGCCCTGCACATCGTCGTACTGGCCGTTCCTGAGCGACCACATGAAGGCGGCAAGCCCGGAGAGGCCGAGCATCAGCGCCATGGGAACGAGGTAGATCAGAACGTCCATGTCAGGCTCCTTGCACGGCCGGCGAAGGTCGAGCGGCGGGCTCGGCCGCAGGCGAGCGGCCCCGCGCCCGCAGCGCATTGAGGGTGACGAGGGTCGAGGACCCGGACATGGCCAGCGCTGCGATCAGGGGCGTGACGTAGCCGAGGAATGCGAGGGGCACCGCGATAAGGTTGTAGAGGAGCGCGATGCCGAGATTCTGGCGCATGAGGGCATGGGCGCGGCGGGCGATCTCGATCGCCTCCTGCACCGGCTCGAGTCTGTCCCCGAGAAAGACCGCGTCGGCCTGCGCCTGGGTCAGGTCGGCGGCGCTGATCGGGGAGAGCTACACGTGCGCGGCCGCGAGCGCCGGAGCGTCGTTGAGCCCGTCGCCGACCATGAGCACCCTGCGGCCCCCTGCCTTCAGATCGTCGAGCATGGCGATCTTGTCGGCGGGCTTGCAGCCGCCGCGCCACAGGCCGATGCCGAGCGCATGGGCCACGGGAGCCACGGCCTCGGGCCGGTCGCCGGAGAGAATGCGGCAGTCGAAGCCGCGCTCGCGCAGGCTCCCGACCACCGCGACAGCGTCGGGACGCAGCGCCTGCCGGACCCGGAGCACGGCCCGCTTCCCGCCCCACGAGAAGGCGATCAGGGAGGCGGTCGGGTCGCACTTCGCCGCATCCTGCGCCAGGGTCCGGGCGTCGCAGAAGACAGGGCTGCCGAGGCGCATCTCGATGCCGTCCACCACGGCGCGGACGCCCTGGCCCGGCTCCTCGACGGCGCCCTCATAGGGGCGGCGGTCATGGGCGTTCCGCGCCACCGCGGCCGCAAGCGGATGGCGGCTCGACAGGGCCAGGCGGCCTGCCGTCTCCAGGAGGTCGGGCGCGATCTCCCCCGCGTTCACGACGCTCATGGCCGGCAGGGTCAGGGTGCCGGTCTTGTCGAACACGATGGTGTCCACCGTCGCCAGCCGCTCGAACGCGTCGCCCGCATTGAGGAAGATCCCCGCCCGGAAGAGCGCGCCCGAGGCGACCATCTGCACCACGGGCACGGCCAGCGCCAGGGCGCAGGGGCAGGTGATGATGAGAACGGAAACAGCCGTGATGAGCGCATCGTGGACCGAGGACCCGGTGGCGATCCAGGCGAGCGCCGTGAGGGCTGCCGCCGTATGCACCATCGGCGCATAGGTCCGCGCCACCCGGTCGGCCAGTTGCACGTAGCGGGACTTTGCGGTCGCTGCACTCTCCAGCATGCGC
>DATHAU010000121.1:0-5528 GCA_035296545.1 Microvirga sp. | reverse complement strand
CCTGCATGGATGGTCGCGCCGGGCCGCCGAATCGCCCAAGACCGACCTGAAGACGACCTCCCCTGAGACGAGGCCTCCCGCCACGGGCCACGCAGCACCGGTGAAGACCCCGGAATTGCAGTTCGTGCCGGACCGCAACCTTTTTTCCCTGGACCGCGTACGAAACGTGTTCGGCGGCGCAAGATCGAAATCGCGGGCACGCGGACAGGGCCTCGGGATCGCGGCCATCGCCCTCCTGGCGCTCGTCGGCGTCGGGGGTTCCGCCTTCCTGGGGCGGACCCGCTCGTCCCCCGAAGCGGTGGCCGAGGGACCCGCCGCCACAGGGGCGGTGCGCGAGGCGCAGGCCACGGCTGCAGAGCCCGCGAGGCCCCTCCTGTCGAGGGCGCGCGCGCTTCGCGGCGTGCCGGAGGTGATCGACACGGCAACCCTGTCGCTGCAGGGCGAAGTGATTCGCCTGTTCGGGGTCGAATGGGCTCCCGGCGGCGGCAAGCCCGAGGATCTGGCCCGCTACCTGCAGGGACGGGAGACCGTCTGCGATCCCATGGGGGCCAACGAGGTCTACCGGTGCCAGGTGGGCGGGCAGGATCTGTCGCGGGTGGTGCTGTTCAACGGCGGCGGCAAGCCCACCTCCGAGGCGACGCCGGACCTCAAGGCCGCAGCCGACAAGGCCCGCGAGGGGCGGCTCGGGGTCTGGAAAGAGTAGCGGCGCGCGAAAACGGCCCTCCCCGTGGGAGGGCCGCTCAAAGGTCGGGAGGCGGCGATCAGGCGCCGGCCGCGGCGGGAGCGGGAATCTCGACCTCGATCTCAAGGGTCGAGACGTCGGCGTCGCGGTTCATCTTCACGTGGACGTTCTGCTGCTCCACCATGATGTGGCGCCTGACCACGGCGAGGATCTCCTCGCGCAGCTGCGCCACGAGGTCGGGCTTGCCGCCGACGATGCCGCGCTCGTGCGCGAGCAGGATCTGGAGTCGCTCCCGCGCGACCGGCGCCGAGGTCCGGCGGTTGAAGAAGTTCAAGAGGTTCATGCGGCTCTCCGTCCGAACAGCTTGCCGAGCAGACCTCTCCTGTCGGTGGGGATCGTCAGTTCGACGGTTTCGCCCTTGAGCCGCCGCGCGGCGTCGAAATAGGCCCGGCCGGGGGCGCTCGCGGGATTGTTGAGGGTCACCGGGGAGCCCACGTTGGACGCCCGCAGCACCTCCTCGCTTTCCGGGATGATGCCGATCAGCGGGATCGACAGGATCTCCAGCACGTCCTCCACCTTCAGCATCTCGCCGCGCTCGGCCCGGGCGGGGTCGTAGCGGGTGAGCAGCAGGTGCTTCTCCATGCGGTCGCCCCTTTCGGCCTTCTCGGTCTTGGAGTCGAGGAGGCCGATGATGCGGTCGGAGTCGCGGACGGAGGACACCTCCGGGTTGGTGACGACCACGGCCACGTCCGCATGGCGCATGGCCATGGTGGCGCCGCGCTCGATGCCCGCCGGGCTGTCGCAGATGATCCAGTCGAATTTTTCGCGCAGCTCCGTGAGCACCCGCGCCACGCCCTCGTCGGTGAGCGCGTCCTTGTCGCGGGTCTGGGAGGCAGGCAGCAGCGACAGGTTCTCCAGCCGCTTGTCGCGGATGAGCGCCTGATTGAGCTTCGCGTCGCCCTGCACCACGTTGATGAGATCGAACACGACCCGGCGCTCCGCCCCCATGACGAGATCGAGGTTGCGCAGGCCCACGTCGAAGTCGATGACCACGACCTTCTCGCCGTTCTGGGCGAGAGCGGCGCCCAGGGCTGCCGAGGACGTGGTCTTGCCAACGCCACCTTTGCCGGATGTTACGACCAAGACTTTGGCCATTGTCGTCTCTCTTTCTCTCAGTCCATTGTTTTCAGGATGATCGCGTCGCCATCCAGGTTCACTTGAATGGCCTGGCCGTGGAACTTCGTTCCCAGGTCGTCGGCCGTCTTGTAGAGCCCATCGACCGCGATCAGCTCGGCTTCGAACTTCCGGCAGAAGATGCGCGCGCGCCCGTTGCCCGTGCAGCCTGCGATGGCCCGGCCGCGCAGGGTGCCGTAGATGTGGATGGAGCCTCCGGCGACGATCTCGGCGCCCGACGCCACGGAGCCGAGCACGGTGACGTCGCCCTCGGGATGAAGGATCGACTGCCCGGAGCGGACGGAGCCTTCGATGAGAAGCGACTTTTCCGGGGCGGCCGCGTGCTGGAAGGGAGCGGCGGCGGCCACGGCCGCCTGGGCCGCATCGGGCACGTCGATCTCGCCGGCGGGCTTGCCGCCGTTCACGGGAGCCGGCATGTCGGGGTCGACGCACGCGGCCGCCGCCCCTTCGAGGCCGATGATGCGGATGTCCCGCATCCTGAGGGCGGCCAGCAGGAACTTCAGCTCGGACTTGGACGGCTTGAGGGACGATACGTCGACGATGATCGGACGCCCGGCGAAGAAGCCCGGCGAACGCTCGGAGACCGCATCGAGATCCTCGAGCCAGTCCCGCAAGGGCACCTCGGGCGCGAGCACCAGCGCCATGAAGGATCTGCCACGGAAGCGAAGGGATGGACGGGGGCGCACGGCGATGGTCACGGGATTGCAATTCCTTCAACTGTCCCATGATCTCGACCGCTTATGGTTAACGGACGGTTAAAGGCCTGCCGCTTCGCCCACAATTTTCCCAGGGAATGCGCCCCGAGCCCGGGTCGCGGTTTTGCGGCGGCCGTCGGCCGGTCGCCGGGAATCATGAGAAATTCAGCTTGGACAAAGAATATAAAGATAACCCTTATCCCTTTATGAGTATTTCCTAGTTCTTCTTGAGTATTAGCCGGGAAGCAAAGCTCATTGACCCAACGGAGGAGGAGCATACGATGGCCTTCCTCGTTTCCGTTCCAGCCCGATACGAATCAACAGCCGCAAACCGCTGGACGGGAACGACAAACGCCCCATGAGGCAGTCCAGGGAGGACGAGGAATGTCGGGTCGAGCCCACGGTTTCACCGCAACAGGATATGGTCTCGCACGGAGAATGGTGCAGGCTGCTGCCGTCGCGGCGGCTCTTCTCTCGGGCATGGCCTGCGCTCTCGCCCAGACCGCCCCGGCCTTCAACCCGGCCCGCATCAATGCCGGAACGGTGGGCATCGTGTCCGGCGGCGCCGACGGCACCTATATCCGCATCGCGGCGGATCTCGCCAACGTGCTCGACGGGGAGAACCTGCGCGTCCTGCCGATGATCGGGCGCGGCTCGCTGCAGAACCTGCGCGACATCATGTTCCTGCGGGGCGTCGATATCGGCATCGTGCAGATGGATGCGCGCGAGCAGCTGAAGGCGGAGAACCTCCAGACCGACGCGGTGCGCCGCCTGCGCTTCATCACCCGCCTCTACAACGAGGAAGTTCACATCATCGCCAACCGGGAGATCGCCGACATCCGGCAGCTCGAGGGCAAGAAGGTCAATATCGACAAGGCCGGAAGCGGCACGAACCTCACCGCGCGCCTCATCTTCGAGAAGCTCGGCGTCAAGCCCGAGCTCACCACCTACGATCAGGGCTCGTCCTACGAGCGGCTCCGGTCCGGGGAGATCCAGGCCGCGGTCTATGTGGCCGGGCGCCCCGTGCGCGCCATTGCGGAGTTCCAGAGCGAAGGACGCTTCCATCTGCTGCCCATCCCGTTCGAGGGCGAGATCGCGGAAAGCTATTTTCCGGCGCGCTTCTCCAATGCGGATTATCCCCGGCTGGTCGATCAGGACAAACCCGTGGAGACCCTGGCGGTCGGCTCCCTTCTGGCCGTGTTCAACTGGCCGGAGAATTCGGACCGCTACAGCCGCGTGAGCCGCTTCGTCGACGCCTTCTTTTCGCGCTTCGACGAATTCCTGCAGCCGGGCCGGCATCCCAAGTGGAAAGAGGTCAACCTCGCCGCCGACGTGCCGGGCTGGGAGCGGGTCAAGCCCGCGCAGGAGTGGCTCAACCGCACGGCCGCAGCCGGTCGGCCCTCGGCGCAGGTCAAGAGCTTCGAGGACTTCATGAGCAGCCGAGGCGTTGCCGTCTCGCCCGAGCAGCGCGAGGCCCTGTTCAGGGATTTCCTCGCCTGGCAGAACGACCGGCAGAAGGCGAACCGGCGGTAAGGACGACAGGATCGAAGAACGCAGGCATGACCGAAGCCGGGGCCGGCCCTTCAGCACCCGGACGCCAGTAAGGGAAGTCCGACATGACTGGACGACGTCACCCCACCTTTCTCACCGCAACATCCGAGCTGCTCGCCGCAGCGACCATCGGCGCCGCGCTCCTCGGTCCTGCTCTCGCGGCCGACGGGACACTCCATGTTCCTTCGCCCATGCAGCCGGTGAGCAGCCACCCCGTCAGCGCGGAAAGCGCCAAGGATCTGTCGAATCTGCTGCCGGTTCTGCTGACCTCCTCGGAGCGCAGGCAGCTTGCCGCGGAGCTCGAAGCCGCCATCCGGCAGGGCAACCTGAAAGCGGCGGAGGACAAGCTCAACGCCGCCATCGAGATGGGCACCCTCGCCATCGTGCTCATCGATCGCCTTGACGACCCCAAACTGCTCCATTCCCTGCAGGCTTTCGGCATCAAGGGGGATGATCGGATCGCGCCGGCTCCGGATGCCGGCCCGACGAAGGACGCCGCCGCGGCGCTCGACCTGCAGGCGGCCCTGGCGCGGGAGCAGGCGCAGAACAGCGCCGTCTCGCAGGAGCTGGCCGCGCTCAAGCAGGAATATCGCGGCCTCGAGGAACGCAGCAGGAGCGAGGCGGCTCTTGCCGACGCCAAGGCAACCGAGCTTCAAGGGGCGCTGCGGCAGGAACGGGAGCGGAGCGAAGCGATCTCGCAGGAGCTGGCAAGGTTCCAGGAGGAGCATCGCAGCCTCCAGGCCGGGATCGCGCAAAGCGCGGCCTCCCACTCCGCCCGCATGGGCGAGATGCAGCAGGCGCTTCAGCAGGAGCGGGAGCGGAATGAAGCGACCTCGCGGGAGCTGGCAGGCCTGCGGGAGGAGCACCGCGCCCTTCAATCGGCGCAGGCGCAGGGCGCGACCTCCGATTCCGCCCGCGTGACCGAGATGCAGAACGCCCTGAAGCAGGAGCAGGAGCGGAGCGAGAACGCCTCCCGCCAGTTGGCGAGCCTGCAGGACGAACACCGCATTCTTCAGGATCTTCACACGCGCAACATCGGCATGACCAAGACCAAGGTCTCCGAATTGCAGAACGCCTGGGAGCAGGAACGGACGCGGGGCGACGACGCCAGGCATCAGCTGGCCAGGACCCGGGAGGAGCTTCGCGCCGTCCAGTCGGCGCAGGCGCAGAGCGCGAGCCTGGAATCCACCCGCATGGCCGAGATGCAGGACGCCCTGGCGCGGGCTCAGTCCCGAGGGGACGCCCTGGCGCAAGAGCTTGCCAGGGCGAACGACGAACTGCTCGCCCTGCGCAAGGCTCAGGAGGCAAGCGTCACGCCGCTCCCGACGCCGCAGGCATTCGCGCTTCTGCAGGCTGCCCAAACGGCTGCGCTGCCCGTTGCTGATTCGATGAAGCGCACGGTTGCA
>DATHAU010000120.1:0-8658 GCA_035296545.1 Microvirga sp. | reverse complement strand
GACGAGGCTGCGCATCTTGCCGAAGAGTTCGACCGTCTCCTTGAACTTCGGGCTCTTCACCGCCTGCTGGTCCCGGGCGCCGTAGAGCTTGCGGAACATGTCGGCCCCGCCATGGCCCACGAGGACGGCGCGGAACAGGTTATGCTCCCAGTTGGGCTGACCGCCCAGGGCCAGCGGGATCACACCCTTGGCCTTCAGCTTTTCGCCGCTCTGGATCAACTCGGGGAAGGTCTTGGGCGGCTCGACGCCCGCGTCGGCAAAGACCTTCGTGTTGTAGAACAGCCAGTTCTGGCCGTGGATGTTGACCGGCACGGCATAGAACTTGCCGTTGCGCACCGAAGCGTCGACGATGGGCTTGGGCATGATCTCGCGCCACTTGCCCGCCTGAGCCTTCTGCTCCACGTCGCGAACGAGGTCGTTGCTCACCAGCTCATCGAACTGCTTGCCGGTATTGAACTGCATCATCGTCGGCGGGTTGCCGCCCACCATGCGGTTGATGCCGGCCGTACGGGCGTTCGCGCCGCCGGCGATGGCGTTGTCGACCCAGGTGCCGCCGGCCTTGGTGAACTGATCGGCAAAGACCCTGACGGACGCGGATTCACCTGCCGAGGTCCACCAATGGAGCACCTCGGCCTTCTGCTGAGCGAGCGCGCTGGAGCTGCAGAGCAGGGCAAAAGAAAGGGTATACGCAGAAATGCGATGTTGTGAGCGCATGGCTTCCTCCCAGAAGCGTTGTGAGAAATTTTGTAATCGATTACATCTTAGTGGTAGGTTGTAATCGCTTTTCCGATAAGTCAAGACTCAAGTTAACAGAACCTTCAATCTGCGCCGCCAAGCCCGGTATATTGTCGGCCTATGGGAATCATCATGATGAGCCGGAAGCGCAGGCGCTCCGCGAAAGAGATTCGCATCGCCGACGTGGCCCGTCTGGCAGGGGTCTCCACCGCCACGGTGAGCCGGGTCCTGGCGGACCCGGGCAAGGTCAGGCCCAAAACCCGCGATCTCGTGACGGAGGCCGTGCGGCGCAGCGGCTATACCCCCAACAGCGTGGCCCGGAACCTGCGGACCCGCCGCACCATGACCGTGCTGGTGGTGGTGCCGAACCTGGCGAACCCGGTCTTCGCCCAGATCCTGCGCGGGATCGACGATGAACTGACCCAATCCGGCTACGGCCTCGTCATCGGCAGCCTCGACAACTGCATCGAACGGGAGGCCCGCTATGTGGTCCTGGCGCTCTCGCGGCAGATCGACGGCATCATCCTGATGAACGGGCGCATCCCGGAAAGCGGCAAGCGCGCCATGAGCGAAGCCGGACTGCCCATGGTGGCCATGTGCGCCGACATCCCGAATTCGGGGATCCCTCTCGTGACCGTCCAGGACCGGGAGGCCTCGCAAGCCGCCGTCAGGCACCTCGCCGGCCTCGGCCATCGACGGCTCGGCTATATCGCCGGGCCGGCGGGCAACGTCATCGAAGCGGAGCGATTCGCGGGATTCTTGAGCGGAGTGGCCGAGGCCGGTCTGACGGAGCGGGATTTCGTGCGGTGGGAAGGACGCTTCGTGTTCTCCGCCGGCGTCAAGGCGGCGGAGGCCTATCTCGGCCTGACCACCCGCCCCACAGGGGTCTATGCAAGCTGCGACGAGAGCGCCATCGGCTTCATCAAGACCGTTCGGGCTGCGGGCATCCGGGTTCCCGAGGATGTATCGGTCATCGGCTTCGACGGCATCGAATTCGCCGACTACATCGAGCCGACGCTCACCACGTTCCAACAGCCCCTCCATGAGATGGGCCGGGTAGGGGCGGGGGTCCTGCTGAGGCTGATTCGGAAAGAGGCGAAGCCCGAGGACTGGAACATACGGTTGCCGCTCACCTTCCTGGAGCGCGATACCACGGGGCCTGCCCTGCGCGACGATCGCAAGCTGCTGCGGAGAGGCACGGCCTGATCGAAACGCGATCACATCGACACTTCAACTCCTGGGAGAACGACATGCAGCCGGTTCGTTGGGGCATCCTGAGCACTGCCAAGATCGGCAGAACGAAAGTCGTTCCCGGGATGATGAAGAGCCCCTTGTGCGAGGTGGTCGCCGTGGCGTCGCGGGACGAAGCCAACGCCCGCGCCATGGCCGACGAACTCGGCATCGCAGGAGCATACGGTTCCTACGAGGCCCTGCTGGCCGATCCCGAGATCGAGGCCATCTACAACCCGCTTCCCAACCATCTCCATGTCCCCATGACCCTTGCGGCGGCGGCCGCCGGCAAGCACGTCCTGTGCGAGAAGCCCATCGCGGTAACGGCCGAAGAGGCGGGAGGGCTGAAGGAGGCGTCCGGCCGGGTGCTGATCGCCGAGGCCTTCATGGTCCGCCACCACCCGCAATGGCAGCAGGCGCGGGAACTCGTCAGGAGCGGCGAGATCGGCGGGCTGCGGGCCATGCAGGTGCTGTTCTCCTATTTCAATGCGGACCCGGCCAACATCCGCAACAAGGCCGACATCGGCGGCGGCGGCCTCCTGGACATCGGCTGTTACGCGGTGGTGGCGGGGCGCTACTTCTTCGAGGCCGAACCCGTTCGCGTGATCGCGCTGATCGACCGGGACCCTGCGCTCGGCGTCGACCGCACCTCGAGCGCCCTGGCGGATTTCGGCGCGGGCCGCCAGCTTGCCTTTACGGTGTCGACCCAGGCGGTGCCCTTCCAGCGCCTGCAGGCCCTCGGCAGCAAGGGCCGCATCGAAATCGAAATCCCCTTCAATGCCCCGCCGGATGAGCCCACTCGCATCTCCGTGGATGACGGCAGCCTGCATGGCAACCGGTCCGCTCGAACCATCGAGTTTCCCGTCGTCGATCAATACCAGCTCCAGGGAGAAGCCTTCAGCCGCGCGGTGCGGGGAGCCGAGCCCCTGGCCTACGGGGTGGAGGATGCGATCCGGAACATGCGCATCCTCGATGCGCTGGTCCGGTCGGAGAAATCCGCCGCCTGGGAGACGGTTTGAGCACCGAACCGGCGAGGATGGGGTCACCTGTGAACCTCCCGGATGCAGGGACCGGATCGGCCTGACGCCACGAGAGCGGGATCGGCCCGCTCCCAGGGGCGAAAGTGCCGAACGGGCGGGCGGGTCGGTTCATCATCCCTGTTCGCGATTTCGCAAGCGGCGGAGAGCGAACCTGCGCGCGAGGTCGGGCGGCGCTATCTAGGAGCGTCGGGGGCGAAAGCAACCTCTCGCAAGTTCACATAAATCAGCCCATGCTCGAAATCATGGCGGCTGCACACAAGGTAGTCTCGGCCTTGATCAGCGTAATTGACGCCTATTTAACGTCATGAGAGCATCCGCTTCTCTCACAACAAGAATTCTAGACACATCCCCCTGGAGGAAGCACATGAAGCTGAGGCAGATCTCCGTCCTATCTGCGGTCTGTTGGGCCGCCGGTACTGGTTTGGCATTCGCCCAAGGCCAGACCCTGACCATCGCCACGGTCAACAATGCCGACATGATCATCATGCAGCGGCTCTCGCCCAAATGGGAGCAGGCCACGGGCAACAAGCTGAATTGGGTGGTGCTCGAGGAGAACGTGCTGCGCCAGCGCGCCACGACCGACATCGCCACCAAGGGCGGCCAGTTCGACATCATCACCATCGGCTCCTACGAGGCTCCGATCTGGGGCAAGCAGAACTGGCTCCTGTCCCTCGACGATCTCGGCGCCGATTATGACTATGCCGATATCATCCCCTCCGTGAAGAACGGCCTGTCCTATAACGGCAAGATGTATGCGGTGCCGTTCTATGCCGAAAGCTCGTTCACCTTCTACCGGAAGGACCTGTTCGAGCAGGCCGGCATCAAGATGCCGGACAAGCCCACCTACGACCAGATCGCGGAATACGCCGCCAAACTGACCGACAAGTCGAAGGAGCAATACGGCTTCTGCCAGCGCGGCAAGCCCGGCTGGGGCGAGAACATGGCTTTCATCGGGCCGATGGTGAATGCCTTCGGCGGCCGCTGGTTCAACGAGAAATGGGAGCCCCAGCTCACCAGCGAGCCCTGGAAGAACGCGGTCAACTACTACGTCAAGAACATGAACGCCTACGGCCCGCCCGGCGCCAGCGCCAACGGACACAACGAGAACCGGGCGCTCTTCGCCACGGGCCATTGCGCCATCTGGGTGGACGCCACCTCGGCGGCCGGCTACATCTACAACCCCAAGGAAAGCCAGGTGGCCGACAAGACGGCGTTCACGGCAGCCCCCGTGCAGGTGACCAGCAACGGCTCGGGCTGGTTCTGGGCCTGGTCCCTGGGCATCCCGGCTTCCACTAAGAAAGCCGATGCGGCCAAGTCCTTCGTGAAATGGGCCACGTCGAAGGAATACATCACCCTGGTGGGCAACGACGCCGGGTGGGTCGCCGCTCCTCCCGGAACGCGCAAATCCACCTACGACAACCCCGAGTACCAGAAGGCCGCGCCCTTCGCGAAGGTCGTCTACGACTCGATCGTCAACGCGGACCTCACCAAGCCGACCAAGGATCCGGTGCCCTATATCGGCATCCAGTATGTGGCGATCCCGGAGTTCCAGGGAATCGGCACGGCGGTGGGCCAGCAGATCGCGGCGGCCCTGGCGGGACAGTCCACGGTGGACCAGGCCCTGGAAACGGCGCAGCGCTCCACCGAGCGCACCATGAAGCAGGCAGGCTATCCGAAGTAAGCTAGCAGCCGTGCGGTCGGCAGGCCCTTGCGCCTGCCGACCGCTCTCTCCAGCCGCGAGCGTTCGAGATGGTTAGCACCACAACTGCCCCGGTCGCCGGCGCCGCCAATGCGGTCGGACCACGCAGCCAGCGCAACGTCAAAACCCTGCCGTTGATCGCACCCTCGGTGATCGTCCTGTTCCTGTGGATGATCGTGCCGCTGGTCATGACCCTGTGGTTCTCGTTCCAGTACTACAATCTGCTCGATCCTTCCGTCGGCGGCTTCGCCGGCTTCGAGAACTACACCTACCTGCTGACCGACCCGTCCCTCGGGACGGCCATGGCCAACACGCTCTTCCTGGTGTTCTGGGTTCTCGTGATCACGGTCGGCCTGGGCACCCTGCTGGCCGTTCTGTTCGACCAGGAATTCTACGGCCGCGGCGTGGCCCGCCTGCTCGCCATCGCGCCGTTCTTCGTCATGCCCACGGTCAGCGCGCTGATCTGGAAGAACATGCTGATGCACCCGGTCAACGGGCTGTTCGCATTCTTCTCACGCTCCCTCGGGCTGCCGGCGATCGACTTCTTCGGCAGCTTCCCGCTGACTTCCGTCATCATCATCGTGGCATGGCAGTGGCTGCCCTTTGCCCTGCTGATCCTGCTCACGGCGATCCAGTCCCTCGACAGCGAGCAGAAGGAGGCGGCGCGCATGGACGGGGCAGGGCCCTTCTCCATGTTCTTCTTCATCATCCTGCCCCATCTGGGCCGCGCCATCAGCGTGGTCATCATGATCGAGACCATCTTCCTGCTTTCGGTCTTTGCCGAGATCTACGTCACCACCTCCGGCGGCCCGGGCCTCGCCTCCACCAACCTGGCCTTCCTGATCTACCTGCGGGCCCTGCGGGAATACGACGTGGGCGGCGCGTCGGCGGCGGGCGTCATCGCGGTGATCCTGGCCAATATCGTGGCGATCTTCCTCGTGCGCTCCATCGCCAAGAACATCGCAGACTGAGGATTGGACATGCATCCCAGAACCCGCGAAAAACTCGTCCTCACCGTGGTCGGCTGGCTTGCCGCCTTGGTGATCTTCTTCCCGATCTTCTGGATGATCCTGACCAGCTTCAAGACCGAGGTGGAGGCGATCGCGACGCCGCCCAAGTTCCTCTTCACCCCGACGCTGGAAAACTACGTGACCGTGCGCGAGCGGGCCGATTACGTCCACTTCGCCCTCAACAGCATCATCATCTCCGTGGGCGCCACCCTGCTGGCCACCCTGATCGCCGTGCCGGCCGCCTATGCCATGGCGTTCTTTCCGGGCAAGCGCACCAAGGACCTGCTGCTGTGGATGCTGTCCACCAAGATGATGCCCGCGGTGGGCGTCCTGATCCCGATCTACCTGCTGTTCCGGGACGTCGGGGCCATCGACACCCGGTGGGGCCTGATCATCGTCTACACCCTCATGAACCTGCCCATCGTGGTCTGGATGCTCTACACCTTCTTCAAGGAGGTGCCGAAGGACATCCTGGAGGCGGGCCGCATGGACGGGGCCAAGCCGAAGCAGGAGGTGTGGATGCTCCTCCTGCCCCTGTCGCTGCCCGGCATCGCGTCCACGGCGCTGCTCTCCATCATCCTGTGCTGGAACGAGGCGTTCTGGAGCCTCAACCTCACCACCTCCAATGCGGCGCCGCTCACCACCTTCATCGCCTCGTTCTCGGCGCCCGAAGGGCTGTTCTGGGCCAAGCTCTCGGCGGCTTCCACCATCGCGATTGCGCCCATCCTCGTCTTCGGCTGGATGAGCCAGCGCCAGCTCGTGCGCGGCCTGACGTTCGGCGCAGTCAAATAACGGAGGGGTGCAATGGCTCATGTCTCGCTCAAAGGCATCCAGAAGAACTACGGCACCGTGCAGGTGATCAAGGGCGTCGATCTCTCCATCGACGACCGGGAGTTCTGCGTGTTCGTCGGCCCTTCCGGCTGCGGGAAGTCCACGCTCCTGCGGATGATCGCCGGGCTGGAGGAGATCACCGCCGGCGACCTGATGATCGACGGGCAGAGGGTCAACGACGTGCCGCCCTCCGAGCGCGGCCTTGCCATGGTGTTCCAGTCCTACGCGCTCTATCCTCACATGACGGTTGCCGACAACATGGGCTTCTCCCTGCGCCTCGCGGGGGCCTCGAAGGAGGAGCGCCGAGCCAAGGTCGCCGAGGCGGCCCGCATCCTGCACCTGGACGCGCTGCTCGACCGCAAGCCCAAGGAGCTCTCGGGGGGCCAGCGGCAGCGGGTCGCCATCGGGCGGGCCATCGTGCGCAAGCCCAGGGTCTTCCTGTTCGACGAGCCCCTGTCCAACCTCGACGCGGCCCTGCGCGTTCAGATGCGGATCGAGCTCGCCCGGCTGCACGACGAACTCGCCGCAACCATGATCTACGTGACCCACGACCAGATCGAAGCCATGACCATGGCGGACAAGATCGTGGTGCTCCAGGCGGGCGTCATCGAACAGGCCGGGTCGCCCCTGGAACTCTACCATCACCCGAGGAACCTGTTCGTGGCAGGCTTCATCGGCAGCCCCAAGATGAATTTCTTTCCGGCGAAGGTCACGGCGGTGAGCGAGGCTGCGACCATTGTGCAACTCGCCAGCGGCGCGGCTCTCGCGGTTCCCGTGCGGCCGGGCCGCCAAAAGGTGGGCGATGACGTGACCCTCGGCATCCGGCCGGAGCATATGCGCCTGGGCGGGGAGGGCGAGATCGCCGGGGAGGTGATGGTGGTGGAGCGCCTCGGCGGCGAAACGTTCCTCTACACCCAGGTGGACAACGGCCCGATGCTGATCGTGCAGGCTGACGGAGAGATCCCGACCGGGGTGCATGAGCGCGTCAAGATCAAGCTCGACCCGGCGAACTGCCACCTGTTCGACGCGGCAGGCCTCGCCATGGAGCGGTCCCAGCGTCACCCGCTCGCCAACCTGCGCCGGGCGCCCACCCGCAAGGCGAGTTGATGCCGGCGAGGCCATCGGGCAGGAGCGCCGGGGAGGGGCCCCGGCCCGACCATGCCCGGCAGGACCCCGGCAAGATCGTCGGACATGCATCGCTAGTCCGGCCCCTGGAGACGGCTGATGGCGTCGCGGCGGTTTGACTACATCGTCGTCGGAGGCGGAAGCTCCGGCTGCGTGGTCGCCAGCCGCCTCGTGGCCGAGCAGGGAGCAAGGGTCCTGCTCGTGGAGGCCGGTCCGCGCAAGGCGAGCCCGATCCTGGCGATGCCCGCGGGCTACATGAAGTTCCTCGCCCGCGACACCTATCTCACCATGCACCACGTCGTTCCGCAGCCGCAGCTCGGCGGCCGCGCTCCCATCGTGCCGCAGGCCAAGGTGCTGGGCGGGGGGAGCGCGGTCAACGCCATGGTGTACATCCGCGGGCAGGCGGCGGATTACGACGGGTGGGATGCGGCGCTCGGGGGAGCCGGCTGGAGCTTTCGGGATCTCCTGCCCTACTTCGTCCGGCAGGAGGGAAACGACCATCTCGGCGCGCCCTATCACGGGGTCGCCGGTCCCCTGAAGGTGTCGCATCTGGGGCAGCATTCCGCCATGAGCCGCGCCTTCGTGCAGGCCATGCAGGAGAGGGGCGTGCCCTTCACGTCCGACTTCAACGGCGCGCGCCAGGCCGGGGTCGGCTTCATGCAGCACACCATCGACTGGACGCGCCGCCGCCGTTGCAGCGCGGTCGATGCATTCCTCCGGCCGGTCCTGTCCGATTCGCGACTGACGCTGGCGGCCGAAACCACCGTGACCCGCATCCTCATGGAGAAGGGCCGCGCCGTCGGGGTGGAGCTGCACGGGCGGGCCGGAGCCGAGACGGCCTTCGCCGATGCGGAGGTGATCCTCGCCGCCGGCACCTACGCCACGCCGAAGCTGCTGATGCTGTCGGGGATCGGTCCGGCCGAGGAGCTTTCCCGGCACGGCATCGCCGTTCAGGCCGACCTTCCGGGCGTCGGCCGCAACCTGCAGG